>JBKGYI010000082.1:0-6454 GCA_046546195.1 bacterium
TTTTTCGATATTAACCATACTAACTCTGGTAGGAGTATTTCTGTCCCCTTTTTTGATAATCGCTTCCTATGGACTGCAGTTGACGCTTTCTCACGCTCTCCTTGGTTACATGTACAGAAAGGAAATGCAGTCAGGAAATTTGCCACCAGTGTCAAACGTTGACATTTGACATTTTTAAACCGTAACGCCCAACACCCCACACACTTGGACAATTGTGCACATGTGCAAATGTAATATCTAATTTTTATGCGCCGCGGCAGATGAATCAAGAGGGGATGAACAGTAAAAATTTGTCAGCAGGTTGTTTTTTGATATCATTATGTTGATTCCGGCGGGGAATTGGAGTTCTTTGTTTGACATAAAAATAAAAACCGCCTGGTAAGATCTTTGTTTTGCACTGACGGCGGCTGCGAAATCTTCTGGATTGCAAGATCTCATTGCTCCTGCACATCCATGTGCGTCAGGTCTTGCTATGGCGGCAGCGGCAAGATCAGCCGGATGCGAGATCGTTGTCTTGTAATGACTGCTACGGCAGTAGCGTAGTCAGGCAAATACCCGGTGTTAATAAGTTTTGTGTGAGAACAAATAAAGGGATGTTTTTTTTATGAGCCAGAAATCTTTCTTTATGGCCGATGAGGAAGCTGTTGAGATGGAGGTTGTGCGCAGCTGGGCTGCGTTTAAAAAATATTTTTCTGATGCCCGGCGGCTGAAAGCAATTACTTTCTGTGACTCGCCGGAACTTCTGCTGCGATTTTTCGATAAAATGGAGCTTCAGTCACTGGAGGTTGTGGTCGGGGATATAAAGGATTACCGGGAGCGGCTGAACGATAAGGATATCGAACTCATCGACCGCCTGGAGGAGCTGAAAGAGGAAGGCCGGCTTGTCATTTATACCTGTCCGAAAAAGGTTGTCCATTCCAAGATGTACTGGATTGAAAATTCTGACGGTGAGCTGACGATGATCAGCGGTTCGCCCAATCTCACCAATACCGCCTGGGGTAACCAGACGAACCATATAGTTGTGTTCAAGGGGACAGAGAACAGTCCCCTTGTGCAGAAATTTATCGAACAATATAGTTTCCAGCGCGATGAATACGGTGAGAAGTTTTTGGATGATTTAACCGAAGAGATTGAAACTGAGGATTCAGAGAGGGAAGAGGTTATCCGCTACTGGCTGGAAGGACGCAGTTCGATGCGCAACCAGTTTCAGGAGTTAAACATAAAAGCGACTCATAAGCTGCAGGAGGATGATGGCGCGGAGGAGATAGTTCTCTCAATGCATGGGTTTGAGCCGGATATCCGGGATAAAATCAAAGAAGATTTTACCGCTTACGGGGGAACGGTCGGGCATGACACGGCCCGCATCTCTCCTCCCAACTACAGCCGGTTTTTGCAGAAGAGGTATGGGATTCCGCACATGTCTTTTCATCCCGACGGGCTGCATTTTATTCCTCCCGGCGACCAGCCGGTTCTTATTTCTCAACCCCCCGGTTCTTCCGAAGAGATAAACCGGGCCCTGGAAAATCTGGAGGCTTATTTTGAAACCGTAAAAAACTTTGGGGAGACCAACCGTCCCCGGGCGGTCTGCAACCACATGTTTGAGGCTCTTCTTTACATGTTCTGGGCGCCGTTTGTTAATCTGCAGGCCGACCTTTACCGCAGCAGTGATATTGAAAACCTCGATAAAAACCTTCCGTTTCTTTACATTTACGGGGAGTCAAACAGCGGCAAGGGAACATTCGCCCGTTTTGCCCTCGGTTTGCTTTCGATGAACAAAGTCACCGGCGCCCTGGACGCTGATGAACTGGGTCGCCGCAATGTTCGCAACGTCCGGCTGGCAAACTCCTGTTTTCCGCTAGTTGTCGATGATATTGACAAAGGGAAGATAAACCAGCTTGATCCGCTGAAAAACTACTGGTCGGGCTGGGATCATAAATCGACTTTCCCGGCCCTTGCTTTTATCAGCAACGACCGTAAACCAAACGAGTGGTTCAGGAACCGGGCAAAAATTTTGCATTTTGACGTAATGTTCAGGACGACCAAGAAAGGTGAAGCTGAGGTAAACCGGATACTCAACCGCAAAAACCCTATCTTCCGCTGGGTATCATATCAGCTTTTCGACCGTTTCCAGAGCGGCAAGATATCATTGCATGACGATCCGTTAGAACCGGTTCGTCATGTCATGCAGGAACTTTATCAGAAAGCCGGGCGGGTGTTGCCGGAGTATTTTCCAATCGAACCGGCCGAGCAACAGCATGACATGGGCCGGGTAAAATGGGAGCAGCTTCGTCTTCACTCGACGGTAAAACCGCTTACCAGGGACGGAATGCTCAGACTTTCTTTCCCGGAAACTTTTGAGTTCTGGGAAATAGACGAACTCAAACGCCACCTGCCTCCTTATGTTCGTGCCGAACGGGAAGGGCATGATCTTGTTATTAAAAACCCGCCAGATTTTTATGACTGGCTGGGAGCAGACCGTTTTGAACCGGGCCTGCTGGAACGTTTAAAAAGGAGAGTGTTCGGGTCGGAAAGTTGACCTGCTGTAGTGTTAAGTTTCCTTCCCCGTCTCGTCGCGTTTTTTTAAAATCGAAGCATCGGCTCTGTCTTTTTCGCGGCCGGTTGACATCTTATTTTTTATCAGGGCTTTCCGGCCGATAACTTTTAAATGAATATCCGGCAAAATTTCAAAACTCAGGCTGTCCTCCTGTGCTTCTTCATAAGAAACACCGTCTATTTCTGTTAAAAACTCGGTTGTGTTTGTACCGCTGCCAAAACGGATTACCTGCGAACCGTTGAGCATTTTTTTGTAGCTGCCAAAATCAGGATTTGTGTCGCTAAAAAAACGGTGAAGGGCGGAAAAAAGTTTTTTGATGTTTTTTTCAGTTGGTCGGGCAAGAAAATCAAGATCTATTGAGTAGCGTGAATAGCCGTGGCAGGCGAGTGCGACAGCGCCGACCAGCATAAATTCCACGTCGTGCCTGTTAAGGGTTTCTATTAGTTCAAGCTGCGAGTCCGTTAAATACTGTTTGATAATCTCTTCCGGATTATTCATCGGATGGTTTGCGCAGTTTTATTGTTGAGGGATCTTTTAGTGAATCGGGGCATTCAGGCAATGTGCGGTTTCTTATTTCAAAAAACTCCTGAAGTCGCTCGGCAACGGTCATTCTCATGACCCGCCGGTCTTCGGCTCTATCAGCATCCTCGGAGCTGTTAAAAACCTGGATTTCCCAGTTTTGTCTTTTTATAGATTCAGTCATCTCAATCACCAGCTATAATTTACCGGATCAGCGGTCCTTTTTCAATCAGCTCTTTGTGAATGGCAGAATTATTTGAGACCAAACTCCGGATTATGTGCAAATGGTTTTCTTTATTTATTTGTTTTCGATTATCCTTCTGCTGCAATCCGAAGAAAAGAGATGCGTGCCTGCATAATTCAAAACATAGCTTTTTTAAGGCTGCAGGATAGCTTCGGTTTCTCCCTCTACGGCTATCTCAACTTTTTCGATGGAATCGAACTGTGTTAAGGTGCGCTTTATCTGGGTTTTTATCGCCGCAACCCAGGCGGACCCGCCTGCCGGTTCAATTTCACCGCTGAAATTAACTTTCGCTTTATTATCCTTGATTTTGAAATCAAGAATCTCTGTATTTTCATCTATCAGCGAATAAATATTTTCTTCTTGCGGCCCGGCCAGCAGCTCTTTTAAAGTCGCTTTCTCAATTGAGTCGTTGTATTTTATTTTTTGTTCTACAGCTACCGGTTTCTCTTGACCGTTTATTGTCCGGTAGAAAATAAGCTGGACGGATGCGGTCTTTTCCCTTTCTTCAGGTGCAAGCATCTGTTTGTTTATTTCGTCGTAACGACCATCGGTGATGGCGCGGGTTACCTCTCCGTTTTTAACTGTTATTCTGATATTATGGGGAGTTATCACCTGGGGCAGGATTTTACCGGTTCTGTTTCCATAGCCGGCGGCCCGGGATTTGAAACTGAATTTAAACTGAAACTTTTCTCTACCTTTGAGCTGTTTTTCTTCAATAAATTTAAGCTCGAAACCGTCAAAAACATAGGTGGGAGCCTGGTTTTTTTATCCAGTTTTCGGCAATTTCACGCGCGGTTTTAAAATCGACTTTTTGCCGGGGCAGTAAAAAATAGAGTGCCGATGGAATAAAAAGCAACAGAATTACGGTTAAAATAACTGTTTTTATCCGGACGGGTAGCATTTTGATCACCTGTTTCAGAAATTGGTAACGGATGACTGTAAATATAGCCTGTTTTCTGTAATACTAATAGAAAATATGAGGAAATCAAAAAGATTTTACCGGAGTGATAAAAATGCGTGATGTTATTTCGATGATAATGGCCGGCGGAAAGGGAACAAGGCTATATCCTCTGACAAAACACCGAGCAAAACCGGCGGTTCCTTTCGGGGGGGTCTATCGCCTGATAGATTTCACATTATCGAACTGTATAAATTCAAATTTTAGAAAAATAATTATTCTTACCCAGTATAAATCCAGTTCGCTTACGCGCCATCTGAACAGTGCCTGGAACATTTTCAGCCGTGACCTCGGGGAGTATATTGAGGTTCAGCCGCCCCAGCATCGAATCCAGGAAAAATGGTACCAGGGAACGGCGGATGCTATTTACCAGAATCTTTATTCGGTTGAAGCTGAAAAACCGCGCCAGGTATTTGTTTTTGGCGGTGACCATGTCTATAAAATGAACTATAACCGGATGCTTGTTGATCATCGAGAGCATGATGCGGATGCTACTATATCTGTAACCGATGTATCATGTGAGGAGGCAAAAGAGTTCGGAGTTCTCCGGGTTAATGAGGATTTTGAGGTTATAGGTTTTCAGGAAAAACCTGAAAATCCGGCAACTATTCCCGATAACCCCGGGCGCTGTCTTGTTTCGATGGGTATTTACTGTTTTGACTCCGATATTCTCTGTGATCGTTTGCGCAGTGATGCGGCAGATGAAGAATCATCCCATGATTTCGGAAAGGATATTCTGCCGGCGATGGTGGAGGGGGGCGACAGAGTTCAGGCCCACTGGTTTTTTGATGAAAATAGATCGATTCCCGAAAAAACACGTTACTGGAAAGATGTGGGAACTATTCAATCTTATTATGAGGCTAACATGGATCTGGTGGATGTTTCCCCGCAACTTAATCTCTATGATAAACACTGGCCGATTCGCACCTACCATGGCCAGTATCCGCCGGCCAAATTTGTCTTTAATGACGATGACCGGAGAGGAATGGCGGTTGATTCAATTATCTCCGACGGTGTAATTGTTAGCGGGGGGAAAGTAATGCATTCGGTTATCTCCCCCGGGGTTTATATCGACAGTGAGACAGTGATTGAGGACTCAATAGTTATGGACGGTGCACTTATTGGCAAAAACTGTCGCATTAAAAACGCAATTATCGATAAAAATTCGGAGATTCCTGATGGAACTGTGCTTGGTTATGATGAAAAACGGCAGGCTGATTATTACTATACCGAGGAAGGGCTTGTGGTTGTCCCGCGCAGTTTTCCCCCGGATGAGTTTCCCGAACTGCTGTGAGCGAGAATAACAGCGTTTCCTTACAAAAACCCTCCTGGCTGAAAGTACGGGTGCCCGCTGCTGGCTCCGGGGGGGTTCGTGACACAGTCACACAAAATAATCTGCATACCGTTTGTGAAGAAGCCCATTGCCCGAATAAAAGTGAGTGCTGGAGCCGGGGAACCGCAACTTTTTTGATTCTTGGTGCCACATGCACCCGTAACTGTGCTTTTTGTGCCGTGCGCAGCGGTCAGCCGGAAGCGGTTGATAAATCGGAACCCCGGCGCATTTTAAACGCGGTTGAAAAAATGGGGCTTACCTACCTGGTCATCACTTCTGTTACCCGCGATGATCTGCAGGACGGTGGTGCTGGTCACTGGTGTCGGACGCTAGAACTTCTGCGCGAAGAACTTCCCGAACTTAAAATCGAAGTGCTGGTACCCGATTTTGCCGGTAACCGTGAAGCCTGGCGGGCGGTGTTTGAAATGAGACCTGATGTTTTTAATCATAATATTGAAACGGTTGCTCGGCTCTATGAACAGGTACGAAGCGGTGCTGATTATTGGCGTTCGCTTGATTTTTTGCGGGCCGCGGCCGCGGAGGGGCTGGCGACAAAATCCGGAGTTATGCTTGGTATGGGAGAAAAACATCAGGAGGTCGAGGCCACCTTGAAGCAGTTGTTTGCCAGTGGAGTTGAATCCCTGACACTTGGTCAGTATCTGGCTCCCTCGACCGATCATCATCCCGTGCAGCGCTGGGTGAGGCCGGAAGAATTTTCCGACTGGAAAGAAAAAGCTCTTTCGATTGGATTCAAACACGTGGAATCAGCTCCTTTTGTTCGTTCTTCATATCATGCTGAGGAGAATCCCGCCGCCTGGATCTGAAACTTTCGTTGATAAACATATT
>JBKGYI010000083.1:0-6380 GCA_046546195.1 bacterium
TTTCACCAGGTTTTCCATCCTTTTTTCTGAGAGTGGGCGGGCTGAAAAAACCACTACACCAACGTTCCAGGCCCGAATCACCGCCAGGTGTTCAAAAGGCTGCTCGTAGCCGCGTCTTTTCGCTGCCTCTGCTGCAGTGGCGACCAGCCGGATCAAGCTGCGGGGCGGTTCATTGACCCAGGCCGGGATACTCAATACTCCCCGGTCGTTTAAATTACCAAGATATTGCTCCAGGGCTTCCACGGTTAATTCATAATTTTCATTTAGAAGTTCAGCACCCGCTCCTGCTCCTGGGTAACCCTCGGAGAGGGGGCGATAGACGTGAGAATAACGGCCTTCTTTCCCGGCATATCTGCGGGGGGCGCTGTGAACCCAGTTTACTTCCGGGCGGTTTTTAATACCCCCGGAAAATTCATGGAGTTTTTCGGCGAGTAACTCCCCGACGGAGGGGCTGGATTCCACAGCGGTTATCTTGCTGTAATCACGGTAGATTCCTTCCAGGATAGCGGTTCCACCGCCGGCTCCTAAAATGAGAAGGCTATCATTATCAGCCACTTTAAATCCGGCGGCGGTTGGGACATAATCAAGGAAACGAAACGGGCGGGTATCTCCGGCAAATTTATGAACCGGCTCGGGACCCGAACTGTCAAAAAACAGCCCCCGCTGCTCGGGGAGAGGGCCGTAATTACTGAACGGGTAGCCGGACAGCTGGCCGTGCGTCTCCCGGAATCGGGGAGATTTCAGGACTTGAACCCGGGTCAGGGGATCTGATGTTTTGGTTATTTCTTCCACCCCCGGTTCCTGCAGAGCGTAGGAAAGTGGTTTGTACTGGGAAATATAGATATTCGTCGGGCCCAGCCAGAACATTTGCCCGATGATTAAGGCGACAATGAGAAAAGAAAGAAAAGACCATCTCCTGTGGGGTAATGTATATAGCAACCCTCCGGTCAGGCCACAACCCACAAGGAGGTAAATTAAAACCACCGGGTCAAAAATATACATTCCGGCTGTAATCAAAACAGCCCCCAGCCCGGAACCGGCCAGGTTGACACCGTAGATTTTCCCTGTAATCCGGTTGTATTCCATAAATGAGAGGGTGACAAAACCGGCAACAAAAAAGAAGGGAACCGCCAGAAGCAGATACAACAGGCCCGCATAGAACCACTGGTGAAATTCAGCGGCGATCTCTATTCCTTCAAAGGGTATACGCTGAGCGATTTCATAAGTAAGCCACAGACCCGGACCCAGGCCATTCGCCAGTATCCTGAACGCCAGCTCAGAATTATTCATCAGTTTTTTGCCCAGCAGTGCGGCGGTCACCCCGGCAAAAGCTATGCCCAGCATTGCTATGGAAATAATCAGGTAAGCAAAATGATACCACTGACCTATGGAGAAGATGCGGACCAGGACAATCTGCTGGGCTATACCTACTGCGCTGACCAAACCCAGGACCGGCCAGAATTTTAGAGGAGGATTATTCTTCTTCACGAGTCAACGGCACGAAGTGGACCGCCAGGACAGTTCTCTGGCTGACTTCACCTTCCTGGTTTTTTTCCAAAACCATAAGCCTCTGGGTCTGGTAAGGAGGGCCGACGGGGATAACCATCACTCCGCCGGGTTTTAGCTGTTCAATCAGGGGAGGCGGAATATGACTGGCGGCGGCGGTGACAACTATAGAGTCGAAAGGGCCCTTCTCCGGCCAGCCGTAATATCCGTCCCCCTGCCGGCTAATAATATTTTCGTAGTTGAGTTTTTTGAATTTTTCAGCCGCTCTCTCGGCCAGCGGTTCAACTATTTCAATTGAATAGACGGTATCGGCATAAACAGCCAGGGTGGCGGCATGGTATCCGGAACCGGTTCCGATTTCCAGGACGATGTCCCCCGGTCGAATCTCAGCGAGTTGATTCATCAGGGCAACAATATAGGGCTGGGATATTGTCTGGCCGTGACCGATTGGCAGGGCCCGGTTTTTGTAAGCCCGGTGCCGGTTTCCGGTGCGGACAAATTTATGGCGAGG
The DNA here is from genome assembly GCA_046546195.1 of bacterium. GTDB lineage: Bacteria > T1Sed10-126 > T1Sed10-126 > T1Sed10-126 > T1Sed10-126 > CAYTSZ01. The sequence goes on from JBKGYI010000083.1 coordinate 2,018, forward strand.
GGTTTCCGCGATTGTTTTCAGGGCGTAGGTGTCATCTATAGCCGCTGCCCCCGGGCGGGGATGGCGCAGTTCTTCCAGCAGAGCCCGGCGTGATTCCTCAAAGCTTTCGGCCCGGAGCATCCCCGCAAAAATAATCTGAAAAAACAAAAAAAATAATAGCAAATAATATTTTCTCGACCGTATTACAACCACCCCTGAACTGGTTGAAAGTGATGAACTTAATATTGAAAGTTTATACTCTTGGAAACCAGGATACAAGGTCATAGTATTTTTAGAAAAACTCGTGGTAGCGCCAACCGTGGAAACCAGGGTATTGACCTCGCGGTCGATTCCGCCCTCGGTGTCCCCGGTAGGATATTCTTAATTTGTTATCAGTAATTAGTAACATATAAGTTACTAATAGAATCTAATATTGTTTGATTTTCGGCCCGCTATATCTTATTATATAAATAAAGTGACATATAAGTTACTAATGGAGGATAATATGAAGGAGATGACGGCTTACCAGGTGGTGGAGGCTTTTCAATTGGCCTTTTGCCAGGAAATGTTTAAACAGGTCGAAGGACGGGCGTTTGCCCTGAAAGGAGGCGGGTGTTTGCGCTTTTTCCACGGATCCCGTCGCCTGTCGGAGGATATCGATTTTGATGTGGGTCGAATACGCGCGGATACGCTCGAAAAGAACGTCCAAAATGTTTTTCAGAGCGTTGGTTTTAAAAATATTTTGCGAGTCGTGGGAATAGAAGAAATTAAACCAACTTATCCCAAAAAGGGAGATGCTACACAGCGCTGGAAATGCGAACTTGTGCGCGATTCGGGTGATCTTGTCCATACAAAGGTTGAATTCTCGAGGCGAAAGGATCCGGATGAAATCGATTACAATACCGGGGAAGTTCTGGAACGGTTTATAGAACAATATTCGGTAGAAAAATTTAAGGGCCAGTATTACGACCTGGAGGACATGTTAATTCAAAAAATTTATGCCCTGGCTGACTCCAACCGCTGGGCGGTGCGTGATGGGTTTGATATTCATTTTTTGTTGGAACAGGGAGTAACGATTCCGGCGGAGTTAGAATCTGGCTTGCTTGAAAAAGTCATGGAAAAGATGGAAACTCTGTCATGGGAAAATTTCAAAGGTGAAGTGTTACCTTATCTCGAAGAGGAAGCCTACGAACGATTTAACAGTGAAAAAAAGTATCGTCGGCTGTTGAGCCGTTTGGAAACGGAGTTTTTAAAGCATATGGACAGGGAGGGTTTCTCGGGATGAAAACATTGGATATTATTCAGGCTATGAACCAGAATCAAATCAGGTTTGTGACCGTGGAACGGTTAAAAGAACTGACCGGGCAGACACGCGCAGCAGCAAAAATGACGCTGTCGCGTTTAAACGAAGACGGCGCCGTGACTCGTCTCAAACGCGGATTGTATCTGAATAATCTGGCCCCGGAAGTCCACCCCTATGAGGCTTTACCTTTTTTGACGGCTCCGAATCCTTCATACGTGTCCCTGTTTTCAATTTTATCTGACAATGGATTGGTGGACGATATGGTTCCGCCTGTATTTGCTGTAACCACGGGAAAAAGCGCCGGATATCGAACGGAACTGGGAATTTATCGGTTGTACCACGTCAAGGAAGAAATGATGTGCGGATACGAAAAAAAGCTTTACAAGCACGGGGAACGAAATGTTGCGGATTCCGAGAAGGCATTTTTGGATTTGGTCTATCTGTCCATGACACCTGGCCGGAATATTTCTCTTCCCGGGAACTGGCCGGAAATTTTCAGGCTTTTAGATCGGAAGAAATTTCGAATGTATGTGGACAGAGCATCCTCCGGGCGGTTAGATAACTTTCTGGCAAGAGCCGAGGAAAAAATTGAAGACTCAGACGAATCTCCGCCGGCAGTATTCGGTGAATCTATAAAAATAGGTTAAATTCGCCAAACGAGGAGCATTTTGCTTTGTTCTTAAAATTATCCTCGATCACCCGAGGGGGGGCTACCGGGTTTTCCCCATCCGGAGGTTTTTTGTCACGTTTTTTCAGAGGCGTATTCTTCAATTTATTCCTTGTTTGTTCGATTAAAAGTGGCTACAATCGAAATGCTGTTTACAAGTTTATTAAAATTAATTGTGAAGAAGGGTTAATATGCGCAGTAAGAGAACGCTTCTTTTTCTCGTCGCTTGTTTGGGTTTTGTTATTTTGCCTCTGGTTGAACTCGCCGTCGCGGGCGGTCCTCTGCCTTCGAATTCTCCGGCCCCCACAGCCCCCTGTTCTTCGGCGAACTTGATAGAAAGGGTAAACGAGCTTGAAGCGAGGGTCTCATCCCTGTCCGCCGAGATTCAGAGTTTGCGAGAAGAAATCGGTAAAATTAGGGAAGACACTGACGGAGAGAAACCTGCTCCCGGAACTGTTCTCTGGAAAAAACGTATTTATCCGCCCGGTGATAAACACGGAGCATTATCTTCCTCGCCGGCCCTGGGAGAAGATAATCAAATTTACATCACAGGCCGGGAGTCAGCGACTCCCTTTTTATATGCATTTAACCCGGATGGAAAACTGGAGTGGAAAAAACCGGGAGTGCGGGGTGAGGTTGTCCTGGACAAAAAAGGTCGCATTCACGGGGAAACATCCGACAGTGGCACCGTTATCCGCTACAGCCGCCGGGGGAAAGAGATCCCTTTCGAGCGCCCGATCCGGGGAAATCAACTTTCAATTGCCGACGACGGTTCCTTTTACCTTAATCCCGCCCGCGGGGAGATCTGGAAGGTTGATCCCGGTGATGGGATTCCTTACTGGAAATTCAAGACGTCTATTTCGCAAGAAAAATTTGGTGATGGAATTTCAATTGATGCTGCCGGCAAAATATATTTTGCCGGCAAAAGCCAGCGGGGCCGGGGTCGTCCTCGGATATATTCTTTTCATCCGGACGGCCGGCTGGCCTGGTCCTATCGATTTCGCGGTGAGGCCCGAACCTTGCCGGCAATCGGCGAAGAGGGTTCAGTTTACGGGGTGATTAATTTTGGCGGCGGCTTATCGAACACAAACGGGACACTGGTATCGTTTTCTGAAGACGGAGAAGAAGAATGGCGGTTTAATACGGGTTCAAAAGTGACCCATATGAATGACGCGACGTATCGCAATTTTTCGTATCCGGTAATCGGACCCTCGGGGAATATATATGTGGGAAGCACAGATAATAATCTGTATGCTGTTACTTCCGGCGGAGAATTGGAATGGAAAGCGAACACCGGTGCTCCGGTCAAATCAACCCCGGCCGTCGGGGAAAACGGCACCCTATACGTCGGAAATGAAGCCGGTGAGCTGCTGGCTATTTCTGCCGGCGGAGAGAAAAAATGGGCCCTGAGCACCGGCGGTCGAATCCACGGTTCGGTCAATATAGGAAATAACGGCGTGGCTTACTTTACAAGCTGGGACGGATATCTCTATGCTGTCCAGACCGCAAGCAAGGGCCTGGCGGAATCCCCCTGGCCCCGCTACCGGGGAAATTCCCGCCAGTCAGGAACAATCAACCGCTGAAACACAAAACAGAAATCTCCTGTGCCTTTTTATCCAACCACAAACCAGAACTTGACCTGCCCGCAAAACCCGCATATACTCGAAAATACCACGAAATCTAAAGAGAAATATAGGAGATATATTTATGAAAAAGATAAATAATAATCCGCGCCTGAGTGTTTTGATTGCGGCGGTTTTATTGATGGTGGTATCCTATGGGACAATGTGGGCTGATTATCCGCTGCCCATGTCGCCGTTTTCCTTCCCCGTGATTTTGCCCACACTGCTGATTGGCGGCCTGCTTGGTGGCGAATTATGGGGGCTGGCGGTTTTGCTTGGTTGTTCGCTGGTTCCGCTGTTTTTTTTGCTGTGGAGTTTCCCCCTCTTTTACGGCCGTAAAAAGATTTCTCTTCGCAGCAAGATACTGGTTTTTATTTTTGTAGTGTTATCCGCGCTGTTTCTAATTTTCAGCTGGCAGTATGGTATAAATTACCAGGGGAAACTTCATACTGTTTTAATGTATGTCTATAATGCAGTTTTCTGGCTGTTACTTCTGCTGGTGGGACGTAGAAATTCATTGAGCCCCACATTTACCACAAATTTAATTTTCCACTGGCTGTTTTTTGCCTGGCTGGCCTGGGTCTCATTCCCCTGGCTGGGTGAATTAATTTGAGCAAAACCAGAGGAGAAGAACAGTCATGACAGAAGCCGAGAAAATAGCGGAAAAGATGAAACATTTACCGGAAGAAGTCCAGGTGGAAGTTTATGATTTTGTTGAATTTTTAGAACAGAAACACGGGAAGTATCATATACAAAGTGTTTTCGGCGAATGTCATTGGAGCCGGGCTCAAG
>JBKGYI010000084.1:0-6376 GCA_046546195.1 bacterium
TTTTTCGAGGAGAAAACAGCGCGCGGGTTAACTTTTCGGAGAGTTTCCGTGCTTGTTTTCGCAATCGGGATTATCACTCTCTTCTTAACGGTAACCACTGTTTATGAACGCCAGGCGATGCAGATACAGTATGAAGTTTTACAGACCGCGCGTGATAGCGGAGTTGAAGTAATAGATTATAGTTTTAAATACAGGACAAACTGGATTTTTCGCCAGCCGGACGAATTGATACTAACAGTTTCCTCTCTGAAACCTGCTCAGAAAAACAGGCTGCGTGAAACCATTGAGAAAAACTATCCCGACCTGAAAATAACTACCGTTTATCAGTCAATAGAACGAATAAAATGAGCAACAGTCCTTATATACCGGCGGTCTACTTCCCCGGAGATTTGTAGTTTTTGGCTCTTCCTCCCGGTCTCTTTGCTTCTGAGATGGTCTTTATCTACCGCCCCCAGCAGCCTTTTATGAAGTTGGCCTGTAGTTTTTGAAAACTTGTAAATTTCAGTTATAATTCTTAATACTTGCCTGAAAGGGAAATTACTGGAGGCTTTTACTATGTCTGTTAGAAGACGCGGGGTGGTGCTGGCTGCCGGGGAGGGTACGCGGATGAAATCGTCGCGGCCCAAGGTCTGCCACTGTTGTTTTGGAGAACCGATGCTTACCCATGTTTTGCGTTCGTTGGCCCGAAGCAGTTGTGAACAGCAAACAGTGGTTGTTGGGGCCGGTCGTGAGCAGGTGGAGAAATTACTGCCGCAAACGGTGCAGTCTGTCGAACAAAAACAGCAGCTCGGCACCGGAGATGCACTTGCGGCGGCCCTGGAAAAAACAGATATTTCTGATGAGACGATTGTCCTGGTTACCTGCGGGGATATTCCCGGTGTCAGACCGGGAACTTATGAACAGATATTCCGGGAGTGTGAAACCGGCGCTGATTTTGTTTTACTGGGTTGCCGGGTCGATGAACCTCATGGGTATGGGCGTATAGTGATTGATTCAGCCGGTGGTGTTAAAAAAATAGTCGAGGAAAAAGATGCAACTGCCGGTGAGAAAAAAATTAATCTTATTAACACCGGTATCATGGCCGCCCCGGCAAAGAACTGGAACCGTTATCTGCCCCGGCTGTCCAATGATAATCAGGCCGGGGAGTATTATTTGACTGATGTTATCGAGCTGGCTGTGGCAGAGGATAAAAAGGTTAAACTGGTGGAAACTGCAGATAGCTGGGAGGTCAGCGGCATTAATACTCGCCGCCGGCTGGTTGAATTTGAAAAAGAGGGTTATCGCCGCCGGGTAAAAGAGTTGCTGGAAAATGGTGTTACAGTTCATGACCCGCAAAATACCCGGATTGGTCCCTGGGTTAAAGTGGAAGAAGATGTTGAGATAGAAGGGGATGTTAAGATTTTCGGGGAGAGTGTGATTGGTGAAAAAACATATATAAGCGGTCCGACCGCAATTATCTTTTCTGAAATAGGACCTGAGAATACAGTTATTCGTTCGCACATAAACAGGGCAAAATTTGGTAGAAAGGTTCGCGTCGGTCCTTTCTGTCACGTCCGTCCCCGCACTGTTGTTAAAGATGATGTGCGTCTTGGAAATTTTGTAGAAATTAAAAAATCGGAAGTTGGTTCTGGAACCAATGTGGCCCACCTGAGTTACATGGGAGATACGACCCTGGGTAGCGGGGTAAACGTGGGGGCCGGGACCATAACCTGCAATTATGACGGCTATGAGAAACACAGGACTGTGATTGGTGATAATGTGTTCGTGGGAAGTAACTGTGAATTGATAGCTCCGGTGAAGGTCGAAGAGGGGGCTATTATTGCTGCCGGAACCACTTTAACCGATGAGGTGGAGGCCCGGTCACTTGCAATTTCGCGGACAAAACAGACGGTACATAAAAACTGGGTAACGGAAAAATGGAAACCAAGAAAAGAAAGTGAGAATGATCAGGGTGAGTAGATTCAGAGATTTTAAGATATATAGCGGCGGATCAAATCCTGACCTGGCTGCTGATATAGCGGCGGAAATGGGAGCAGAATTAGGAGCTTTGCGCGTGGACAGGTTTGCTGACAAAGAGGTCCGGGTTCAGTTTAATCAGACTGTTCGCGGCGTGGATGTGTTTTTAGTTCAATCCACCTGTAAGCCGGTCAATGACAGTTTAATGGAACTTTTGCTGATGATTGATGCGGCCAAACGGGCCTCTGCGGCCCGGATAACGGCAATTATTCCTTATTTTGGTTACGCTCGCCAGGACCGAAAAGACCGGCCGCGGGTTCCTATTTCTGCGAAACTGGTAGCCAATCTGATAGAAACCGCCGGTGCGGATCGGGTTCTTACAGTTCATCTTCACGCTGACCAGATCCAGGGGTTTTTCGATGTTCCCGTTGACCATCTCTACTCTGCTCCGGTAATTATAAACTGTCTGACCAAACATTTTTCCAACGGTGAATCCGTTATAGTAAGTCCGGATGCGGGTGCGGCAAATCGCTCCCGGGCCCTGGCCAAACGGCTGGACTTTGATCTTGCGATAATAGATAAACGTCGACCGGAACCTAATATGTCCGAGGTTGTAAACATCATTGGTGATGTAAAAGATCGCAGTGCGATCCTGGTGGATGATATGATCGACACCGGCGGCACCCTGGTCAAAGCCGCCGAGGCGCTTGCCAACGCTGGAGCGAAATCAGTTATTGCGGCGGCAACCCATCCGGTTTTTTCCGGCCCCGCCATCGAGCGGATAACCAACTCGCCGCTGGAAAAAGTATATGTATGTGATACCATTCCGCTGCGGGAAGAAGCAGCAAACTGTGAGAAAATAGAACTGCTTTCCACGGCCAGCCTGCTTGCCCGGGCGATAACCTGTATCCACGAGGAACAGAGCATCAAGCAGTTGTTTGTTTAAGTCTGTTCTGGCAGGGTTTGATTAGGCGGTACTATTTCGTCATACCCGGGCGTCGATAAGAGAGAGGGTAGTTTAAGGGTACATTTATTTTAATTGTCATCTGATTTTTGCAGTAAATCCTCGTAAAAAAGTAATTCCAGGAAGATTTTCTTCTTATCGTCTTTTATCGGACGCAGTAGCCCGATTTTTTGATTTCCTTTTTTATCTTCAAATGCGAAGGCGTATAAATGTTCCGTTTCCAGGATTTGTGTCTGCTGGTAAACAACGGAGCCGTGAGCGGGAACCGGGAAGGCATCGCTTACTTTGTCAGTATTAAGCTTGAATATTCCGCCGTCGGCTTTTTCCCTGTTTATGCTCACTACCCAGCTATCGTATTTTAATTCTATTTTAAGTTCTCCTTTATTTACGGGGGTTGTATCAAATATTTCCAGCGAAATCCCCGATGGGTCTTTAGCCACTATTGGCTTGGCGTTATAAACGTAATGTTCGTGTGGGAAATGACGAAGTTGCTGGAGCCTGAACTGGCCTGTCGGAATACGTTCCCATAAAAATTCAACCGGACTGGAAAAAGAAGTATACCAGCGTCCGGTCGGTTTATGGCGGCCGTATATCTGCAGTTCAAGACTTACCCTGGCATTTCGGGGACCGATATCTTTTTCGAGCAGGGAAGTAAAAATCTGAGTTTTTTCGCTGATTTTTACTGTTTCGGTTAATAAATCTTTTAATTCCTGATTTCCTTTTATTGTATCCGGTTCTTCCACTAACCACTGAAAATCAGGTGTATGTAGCTCCAAACTGCTCTCGATGTTGGAGCTGTATAATCCAAGCAGATATTCTTCCATTAATTTTTCCATTTGTTTGTCAAACGTGCTTTCATTTATTTTGAATGTGGGTAGCCGGGTAGATTTGCCTATTTTTTTATCTGAGGTCCAGGCGATGATCTTTGGAGTAAAAACAAAATCATGTTTGTCATCAAGCGGTATTTTAAATTCCCACTGGCTGTCTCCCCGGGCTGGCTGCCAGCTTATCCCCCTGTTAAGACTATAAGCCACCCCTTCGATTGCTGTATCAGCCGCAGCCTTACCTCTGATTATAATAAAATCAGTTTCGGACAGGTCATCAAAGTAAAGTTGAAATGGAAATTCAGCGGCAGTAACATTTCTGTTGCCGAGCTCTTGTAGCTCAATAGTTGTTGTCCCCGGTTTATAATCGGTGGGGAGAATCTCTCTGGCGTCAGGATGACGGAGTGTCAGTGTTAATTCAAGGGTGTCGGATTTAGTACCGGTGTCGTCGATAGCCCTCATTTGCAGGGGAACTGTTTCCATGAGTCCGACCGGTAGTGTGTCGGCTATCACTTCAAAACTCCATTCCTGCAAGCCTTTCACAGGTATGGTTTCTCCCTCTCGCCTAATTTCGAGGTTAGATATTTTTTGTCCGGGTTCCAGTGCTTGAGCCGTCCCCTTTACCTGGAAAGTTCGGGAAAAATAATGATCGAGTTGTACATTAAAAACGCCGGAATCTGTTTCTTGTATGCGCCTACCGGCAACATTTTCAGGGGTAATTTCTGGTTCCAGCAGCAGCGCCTTTTCAGCTTTTTTTCTTACTTTTTCCATCTCTTTTCGTCTTTTTTCATCTAAAGCTTCAGACTGCTGCGGGGTTGTTTCACCGCGCCTCACTTTGCTTATTAATCCGGGCCCCAGCTCTATCCCTATCCCTCCTTTGGGAATAAACTCTACTTTCCCCTCCAGGACTGCACTTTCGGTTCCCTCTTCCCCGACCCTGCAGGTGAAGGAAGTGCCGCGAATCCCCAGAGTGGCCTGGGGAGTGTTTACTTCATAATCTATTTCCTGTTTTTCGTGGCGTCGTAAGGTTTGATCCAGTTCGCCGTGGTATAAATCGAGATCTATTTTGTTGTAATTTTTTTCATGGCGGCGGCGAATTAGTCCTTCATCATAATCTTCTATCATTTTTTGTCGATGCAGTTCCCCTAACTTTATTTCACTGGCCTCATTAAGCTGCAGATAGGAGATTCCGGCAACCTCTATTACAACTGAATCTTCATCCAGAGTAGAAATCCTGGTGTGCGGGGTGAGCAGAGCCCCGGGTTCGATTGGCTCCCATTTTTCTCCCTCTTCAGATAATTTGTAAGGATTTCCCCGTACTTCGTTGACGCGAAAACTGAGTGGCGGGAATTTTAATCCGGCCCCGAGACTTTTAAGCAATCGCTTCTGTTCGGGTTGGAAAAATTTTTCCAGGGCAAGGCAGGGGGAATTTAGTATTAACATAAAATTGCAAACAAAGAGCAGTAAAAACACATACCAGAGTCCCCGGAATTTAGTGGCTAAAAATAACCGGTTTTTTTTATTGTGTTTCTTCAGTGGTATCGACACCTTTTTTTGTCTGCTCTAAAAACTCCGGTGGATATAGACTTATCTCAACCCGCCTGTTTTTTTTGCGATTTTTTGGGGAATCATTTGAGACCAGAGGCCGGTAGGGGCCATAGCCAGCGGATACGACTCTTTTCATATCTATGTCGGAATTTTCTTCAATGTAACTGACAACAGTTACCGCTCTCATTACTGATAGCTCCCAGTTGGAATTGAACCGGTGTGAGTCGCTGAGGGGGACATCGTCTGTGTGACCTTCAACCTGGATAATATAATCAGAATAAGTGTTTGCAACTTCTATTAAATGATTCAGAGTGGAATGAGCTGTTTCTCTCAACTGAGCTTTTCCGGCGTCGAAGAGAATCGCTTCCTCAAGGGTGATTCGCATAAACTCACCCTCCTGCTGAGCCTCAATCTCTTCGACCTCTTCTAGTTCCTCTTCCATGGCCCGAAGTTCTTCCTCGCGTTTTTGTGAGAGACGCTGATAGTGTTCTAATTTTGATTCTGTTTCGTCAATTTTTGATTGCAGTTTCTGGATAGTATCACTTTTTGTATTAATTCTGGTTTTGAGTTTTTCGATTTTGTTGCTTTCTTCACTATCCAGTTTGGTTTTATGTTTCAGGCTTTGATTTTCTTCTTTCAGTTCTTTAACAACTTTGCGCAGCCGGAGCACCTCGGGGTGAATGGGTCGATCAAACTGTTTCGTTTCAAGCTCAGCTATTCTCTCTTCCTGCTCACCGAGAAGGTCACGCAAAGATTTAATTTTATTTTGCAATATTTCTTCTTGCTGCCGGGTTGTGCTTGTCTGAACTTCCTGACCGAAGCTCGCCGGGCAAACAGTTAATACCGATATTGCAGCGATAAGAATCAGGGAAAGATAGTTGTTCAAAAGAGATCACCTCTGAAAGTTAAAAAAGCCCGTTATCTCAGCTCAAGCTCCATTAAATCCTCGAACGCTTTTTCCTCCCGGACCAGGCGGACCAGTTCATCCAGGTAGTTTTGAGTCACTGTGCTTAGCTGATGCCCTGCCGGCAGCGGCACGGGGGGGTCGACAGCCCCGTTTGAACTTATTTTTATTTCTGATGTT
>JBKGYI010000085.1:0-6367 GCA_046546195.1 bacterium
TCCACAAACGCATGTCTGTTCATTGCAAATCTCCTCTTTCTCCTGTTTTCAAGAACAACAGGTCAAACAATCTCTTTGATGTTTTTAATTAACTTTTTATTTTCAGCGGGAGTTCCTACAGTGATGCGCAAACAATCACTCAGAAGCGGATCGGAGAATTGACGAATCCTGATCCCGCGCTCGAGCAGTTTGCGGTAAACAAGACCGGCGTCAGGCGGTTTAAACAGAATAAAGTTGGCCTGAGTCGGATAGGGAGCCAGTCCCCTGTTTTCTAAAATTTCAAAAAGCTTTTCTCGTTCGTTGATTATAGTTTCGATTTTATCCAGTATCTGTCCTTTGTTTTTCAAGGCCTCTTCGGCGGTAACCTGTGAGAGGCGGTTCAGGTTATACGGAAGTTTTACGGTACTTATCCCCTTAACAATTGGTGGCGGGGCAATTAAAAAACCGGTCCTGATTCCAGCAAGACCAAAAGCTTTACTTAAAGTCCTCAGGACAACCAGAGGTTCACCGGAAGCGACTTCCTCAACCCAGCTTTCGCCGGTAAACTCACTGTAAGCCTCATCAAGAATAACCAGCCCTTCTGTCTGGCGGCGCAGTTCGTTTATTTTTTCCGGATCAAAGCAGTTACCTGTCGGATTATTGGGGTAACCAAGAAAAACAAGACTGGCCTCACGACTGATTTCGATTAATTCGTCGGTAATCTCCCAGTTATCCCCGAGCGAAGTGGTAACAACCTCGGCATGATGTGTTTCAGCCAGAATACGATACATGCTGAAGGAAGGTTCGGGAAAAACAACCCGGTCACCGGGATCAACACAGGCAGAGATCAGGTAATTGATCAATTCATCGCTGCCATTGCCTATCACGATATAATCCTCATCCACACCCAGGTAACCGGCGGCAAGGCGCCGCAGGGCGTGGCTGTTTGCTTCCGGATAACGGTTAAAGGGAATTTTTTTTAATCTTGTGAATATTTTTTCTTTCAGTTCCGGTGCAAGATCATAAGGGTTTTCGTTGGCATCCAGGATTATTTCAGCCTCCGGATGCCGGGCGTTATAGCCACTGCGGGCGGCGATTGAGGGACGCAGCAATTTTTTTAGTTTAATTACTTTTCACTCTCCCGGACCGCGCTGCTGTATTCGTGGGCCGGCAACGATTCCATGCGGGCGACCGTCTCGGTTTCAGTGCGAATACTGTTAAACCCCTGCCTGGAAAGAGAAATCAACGACTGGTGGCGCTGAAAAGTCTGAACAGACAGCGGACTGAAAAAACGGGCGCTGCCTCCGGTGGGCAGGGTGTGACTGGGTCCGGCGAGATAATCTCCCACCGGTTCCGGTGACCAGTTTCCACAGAAAACAGCACCGGCAAATTCACAGCCGCGACTTAACTCAAGCGGTTTTTCCACATGCAGCTCCAGATGTTCGGGGGCAATCAGGTTAACAACCTCTACCGCCTCAGCAAGAGAAACTGTTTTTATAAGAGCCGATGATTTCAGGGAACGGCGGATGACATCCTCACGCGGGTGGCCGCTCGTCAGCTCCGCCAGTTCGCGCTCAACAGCTCTGATAAGTTTGCTGTCCGGGGTTAAAAAATAAACCCGTGAACGGGGATCATGTTCGGCCTGGGAAAGAAGATCGGCTGCCACATAACGGGGGCGAGCCACTCCGGTTTCACCGACAATCGCAATTTCCGAAGGACCGGCCAGCATATCGACTTCCACCTCACCGTAAACTTCTTTTTTGGCAAGTGTGACAAAAAGATTGCCGGGACCGGCAATCAGATCAACCGGTGCCAGTTCACCGGCGCCATAAGCCATCGCTCCGATGGCCTGGACACCGCCAATTCCATAAAGTTCGACATTTTCCAGAAGCGAAACGGCAGCCATTATGACCGGATGGGGTAACCCGTCCTTGACGGGCGGAGAACAGATAACATTACTGCCCACCCCGGCAATCTCGGCGATATAGGCGCTCATCAAAACCGATGAGGGCAGTGGTACCCGGCCGCCGGGGACATAACATCCCACTCTTTCCAGAGGACGGACAATATCTCCGAGCAATCCGCCGGCTGTATCTGTTATAACCGTTGAACTCGGTTTTATCGCTTCCTGGTATCTCTTTATACGATCCCGGGCCAGAGTCAGAGCCTGTTTCTGATTTTCCGGTAATTGCTGCCAGCATTCTTTTAGCCTGCCGGGACTAACCGGGCTGGCCTGGGGGGTGCAGTCATCAAACTGGCGAGAAAATTTTACTACCGCCTCCCAGCCGTGGCGTTTCACATCATCAAGCATATTGCGAACTTTACGCCGTGTTTCGTCATCAGCACCACCCAGCGGGCTGCGCGAAGAAAATTCTATTTCGTCCGCAGTGGTGTCAAGCTTTTTGATCATCAGGGAGCACCTCCTTCAACTCATCCATGAAATCTCTTATTTCCTGCTGGTGCAGTTTCATTGCCGGCCTGTTTACAATTAAACGGGCGCTGGATTGTAATATTGTTTCTTCCTCGACAAGATTATTCTGCCGCAAAGTTTTTCCGCTGGAAACAATATCAACGATTCGACCGGCCAGACCGATCAGGGGAGCCAGCTCTATTGAACCGTGCAATTTTATTAATTCCACATTTTCACCGCGACGGGAAAAATGTTTTTCAGCAAGATTGGTAAATTCAGTGGCCACACGGGGATAAGGTTCCTTAAACTCATACTCTACCGGCCGGGCCACGGATAAACGACAGCGGCTAAAACCAAGATCTAGAGGCTCATAAATATTTGCTTCCCGCTCCTCAATAATATCTTTACCGGCCACCCCGAGCTGAGCGGCTCCGTATTCAACATAGGTGGTAACGTCATAAGGTTTAACAATAACAAATTTAAAGCGGCGATCCGCATCATAAAAGATAAGTTTACGCGCCGAGGGATTAAAATCCGGGAAAGAAATTCCAATTTTTTTAAGACATTCCATGGTTTCTTCCAGCATTCTTCCCTTGGGGATTGCAAAAGTCAGCATGTTTTCACGTCCAGCAACTAAAGATAAATTTACATCAAAAACTAACCGTATATTATAGCCCTCTTCTCAGGAAAAAAACAGTTGTTAGTTTGAATGAGCAAACAGCAGAGGCGGCGGAAAAAACAGAGCGGAGGTTAAAACTTAACCGGGCAGTCGGGAGGCAGGGATACTTTTTCTTTATCATACCAGCAAACAATTCCGTCACGTATCACCAGCAAAGCACTTGCCCGGCCACGGGCCAGGGAATCGACATCAGAACCGTCAACCTCAAACAGGGACAGATCCGCGGGTGTCCCTTCGGTTAAAACAGCGCTTTCCGGTATCCCGAGAACCCGGCAGGGATAAACGGTAAGCGCTTTTAAAATCTCATCAGCGGGAAGCTCCGGTGCAAGACGATTAAGTGTCTTTAGTTCCTCCAGCATATTCAGGCTGGTGTTGCTGCTTTTGCTGTCAGTGCCAAGGGCAAATTGGTAATCACGGGAAAACCAGTCCAGAACCGGTAAAGTTTCGTGACCAAAATGGTCATAACTGTTGGGACAAAATACAGGTGTTATCTCCCCGGCTTCAAGCCAGCGATGATCGGACTCGTTAAGATAATTCAGATGGATACCAAAAGCAGGCCGCGACAGATAATCCCCGGAAACAAGAGTCGCAATCGGTCGCTCATCAAACGGACTTCGGGGATTATCTATTCCCCGTTTTTTCAGGAGCTTAACAAACTCCCCGGTACCCTCAAGTGCATATTCAAGTTCAGCTTCAATTTCATGTAAATGCATACTTAAAGTGTTATCTTTGCGCCAGGCAAGTTTAGATGCCATTTTGTAAATTTCCGGATGCGCGCTATAAGGAGCATGGGGAGCGAGACCAGCTTTCAAGCCCTTTCCTGCGGCTTTATCTAAAAATCGACGGGCCTGTTGAAACTTCTCTTCACGCTGCATTTCACTGTGTGCTATCAGTTCTTTAAGCATATATATGTCAAGTGGGTGTTCAAGTGCTGTTTCAAGTAGGCTATCGGTCATATCACAATGGTCAACAACCCGGCAAACTCCGGAAGCAAGCAGCTCATCACATCCCTGAAGGTAAGACGAAACCACCTGATCGGCACTCCGGGATATTTTGAATTCATACACCTCAAGAATCCAGTCGGCAAAACTGCCGTTGTACTCAACCGGCGGGCAACCGGAAAGTTCAAGATGAGCGTGTGAATTTACCCAGCCCGGGGTAAGAACGGTGAAATCAGCTTCTGCGGTGATTTCAGGTGCGCCTTCGAACTTTTCCCCGGAAACAATCAGGCCGTTCTTAACGGCGACACTGGACTGGCGCTGAGGCCAGCTAAGATCTGGTTCAATCAAATACGGCAATACAATCAGCTCCCAACTGATTTATCGACCACAAGCCGGGCAAAATCAAAATCAATATTACGGGATAGCGGACAACTATTCAAGAATATTATGATACACATAATCAACAATTTTCTCCTCAAGCCGGATATTGTTGAATTTATTTATCTCCTGAACACAGGTCGGACTGGTTACATTGATTTCCAGGATTTTATCATCAACCAGATCAAGTCCAACCAGATGCAGTCCCCTGGCCAGCAGGCTATCTTTTATACTGCTGCATATCCAGCGTTCTTTTTCAGTTAACGATGCTCGATGGGCCGAACCACCGGAATGAATATTGGAACGAAAATCTCCGCTGGCCGGGACACGGTTTAATACACCAACCGGGCGGCCCCCAACAACAATTACCCGCCGGTCTCCGCCTTCACTAACTCCCGGCAGAAACTCCTGGAGCATCACAGTTTTTTCTCCGGAACTGGTGATCTGATTGAGCAGTTCATCGGTGCGAGAAGATTTATTTTTAATAAGATAAACCTCTTCTCCCCCGTAACCCGACAGTGTCTTGGCAACGGCAACACCACCAACTTTTTTTAAAAAATCACGGGCAACAGCAACATCGGCTCCCACCCAGGTTTCCGGAATAAACTCCGGGAATTCAAGAATGAAGAGTTTTTCATTGCAGTCTCTGATACCCCGTGGATCATTGATAACCGGGACATCTGTTTTTTCGAGCAGGTAGGTAGAATACAGGTACTGGCTGTCAAACGGAGGATCTTCGCGCATCCAGATGAGATCACACTCATCCACCTCAAGAAGAGCGCACTCCAGTTCTACAAAATGTTTGGCCCGTGGAGGATTTGACACAGAAACCCTGCGCGCTTGAGACCACAGTTTTCTGTTTTCCCAGGCAAGGTCAACCGAGCGACAGCACCAGATCTCGTGGCCACGCTTTTGCAGCTCACGCATAATTACGTAGGTGGTATCATGTTGTGGATCAAAATCTTCGATCGGATCCGCAACAAACAGATGACGATCAGTCATTGAAATGCGATAGCCATATAATTTTCACGATCGGTTTAAAGTAAATATTCATCCGCCATCGCATAATACTCACTGGCGGATTCAATAAGTTCTTCTGCTGTGCTGGAGGGAAAGGAATAAACTTCAACCCTGATCCCGTTACCTTTAAGCATTTCAACCAGATCAACAAAATCGCCGTCGCCACTAACCAGGCAGACAGTATCAACTTTCTGACCGATAGCAATGGCATCAATTGCGATTCCCATATCCCAGTCTCCCTTGGCACTACCATCAGGACGGGTTCTGAGCTGCTTGTTTTTTACCTCATAGCCCAGTGAATACAAAAACTCCTGGAATTTGGATTGATCTATATCTTCAGTCTGGACAAGATAAGCCATCGCCCGGGTAAGTTCTCTCCCCTTACAGGTTTCATCAAGCAGTTTATCAAAATTAACTTTCCCG
This sequence comes from bacterium, assembly GCA_046546195.1. GTDB lineage: Bacteria > T1Sed10-126 > T1Sed10-126 > T1Sed10-126 > T1Sed10-126 > CAYTSZ01. The sequence goes on from JBKGYI010000085.1 coordinate 5,831, forward strand.
TTAAACTGATACTTCGCAGAATAATACATGTTTTGAACATCAACAAAAACAGCAACACGCTGGTGTTCATTTATTGTTCCCATAACTACAGCTCCTTTAAATATTTATTAAATACTACAACTTTTTTCAAAATTATTTAGCTTACTAAAAAATCATTCGGCAGATTATTAATAACACAACCCTGTAATTAACCGGGTTTAATTTTTCAAGCAATAATGAACTTCTAATCAAACCGCAAATAAATTTCATGATTAACACATTTTGACCGCCATTTTTTATTGATTAAAGAATACCAAGAAACAACTTTTTTTACCAGAGAATAATACTCAAACCAGAACCTTCCAATGGCCAAACCGGGCAATGACAGTCTTTCATCAGCCGTCATTCCCGCGAAAGCGGGAATCCAGCGGCGTTAACTTTACGGTGTTGAATTCATAGAGTCAAAACCAAGGCCACTGGATTGCCCGGTCTCGCTGCTCCTGCACATCCGTGTGACTACGATGTAAGCGCGGGGCGCAGGGCGCTTGGCGCGGGGCG
>JBKGYI010000086.1:0-6335 GCA_046546195.1 bacterium
TGTATTCAAGTTCACCGGCAATATTCATTCCGGCCACCCAGCCGTCGACAGAAGCCGATGAGGCCAGCGGCCAGCGGATATGTCCCCGACCGGCTGCCGGACGGGCCACCAGGTCGCCGGCGGCATAAACATCGGGCAGACCGCTGCGCATCCGTCGATCAACCGGAATCGAGCCGTCTTCTTTTTTCTGCAGTTCGGGGTCGTTTATAAAATCACTCATCGGCCTGAAACCGAGGGCGGCAATTGCAAGATCAAATTGATGTAGATTGCCGGCAGCGCGAATATTAAAACCGGAAGATATTTTTTGCACTTCTTCCACCGCTGTCTGTTCAAGAACCTTAACACCCGCTTCGGCAAGCTGATCGACAACCTGGCGGGAAGTTTTTTCGCTCAGCGGCGGAATAATATTTCGCATCTCAAAAACTGTTACCTCATAACCACGGCGGGCAAGCTGGTAGGCAAGCTCAATTCCTATCGGGCCTCCCCCTAAAATTGCCAGTTTCATTCCCGCTTTCAGGCTTAAATTCAACCGGACAAGATCTTCGACATCGTAGGCGGTAAGAAGTTCGCCTGCTGCGCTGAAAGAAGCGGGACAAACAGGAACTGAGCCGCTGGCCAGCAGCAGCTTCGAGTATTCGATATCTTTTTGAATATCTTCATGATTGTAAAAAACAGTCCGCGTGGAGGGTTCAATCCCCGTCACCTCGGCCTCGGTAACTATCTGCAACCTGTTTTCGGCGGAAAATTTCTCCGGGTCGCGGCGAATAAGTTCCTCGGCTTTCAGCGCGTCTTCCCCGGCAAGATAGGGAATCGAACAACGGGCAACACCAATATATTTTTTGCGTTCAAGAATCGTTATCGGTCTGCTATCCCCGCTGCGACGCACAGCAAGGGCCGCCGATAGACCGGCAGTATTAGCGCCAATAATCACAATCTCGTCTCTTCGGGTAAAATTCATCTCAGTGGCCCTCCGAAGGCTTCAATACCGTCATCCCCAGCGGCGGCAGGGTAACAGTGGCCGAATAAGGACGGTTGTTCCAGTTCTGCCGGGAGGCATAAACCGGCTGCTTATTCTCCACACCGCTGCCCCAGAACTGCGGCCAGTCGCTGTTAAATATTTCCCGGTATTCCCTGTTTTCCGGCAGACCGACCCGGTAATCATAACGGGGAACCGGAGTGAAATTAAAGACAAAAAGAGCATGCTCGCCGCTTTCAGGATCGCGGCGGATAAAACTTATCACGCTGTTTTCAGCGTCGTGGAAATCCACCCATTCAAAACCGCGGCCGTCAAAATCGTTTTGCCAGAAAAACTGGTTGTCTTTATAAAATGCATTTAAATCTGAAACATATCTTTTTAGCTTGGCATGTGATTCATGTTCAAGTAAATGCCAGTCGAGGCTCTGCTTGCAGCGCCATTCCTGTCGCTGCGCAAACTCACCACCCATGAAAAGCAAACTTTTCCCGGGGTGGGCCATTTGAAAACCATACAGCAGCCGCAGATTGGCGAACTGCTGCCAGCCGTCACCGGGCATTTTGTTTATCAAACTGCCCTTGGTATGGACCACCTCGTCATGGGAGAGAACAAGGATAAAGTTCTCGGTGAAAGCGTAATAGAGCATAAAAGTAATCATATTCTGATGAAATTTACGGTAAATCGAGTTCTTGCTCAGGTATTCAAGCGTATCGTGCATCCAGCCCATGTTCCATTTAAAATCAAATCCCAGGCCGCCGGAATAAACCGGCCGGGTCACTCCCCCCCAGTCAGTGGACTCCTCGGCAATCGTCAGACAGCCGGGAAAACGCTCGTGAGTTACACTGTTTACTTCCTGCAGGAAACTTATCGCCTCCAGGTTCTCACGACCGCCGTATTTATTTGGAACCCATTCTCCGTCCTCGCGGCTGTAGTCGAGATAAAGCATCGAAGCCACCGCATCAAAACGCAGCCCGTCAATGTGATACCATTCCAGCCAGAAAAGAGCGTTAGCAACAAGAAAATTGCGCACCTCGTGGCGCGAGTAATTAAAAATATAGGTCTGCCAGTCGGGATGAAATCCCTTGCGGGGGTCGGCGTATTCATAAAGATGCGTTCCGTCAAATTTCGCCAGGCCGTGGCTGTCCACAGGAAAATGGCCGGGAACCCAGTCAAGGATAACCCCAAATCCATGCCGGTGCAGATAATCGACAAAATACATAAAATCTTCCGGTTTACCCAGCCGGCTGGTTGGAGCATAATAGCCGGTCACCTGGTAACCCCAGGACTCATCAAGCGGATGCTCCTGGACCGGCATCAGCTCAACATGGGTAAAATTCATCTCTGCCAGGTAATCAACCAGTTGATGGGCCAGTTCGCGATAAGATAGCATCTCCCCATCAAGCCCGCGCCGCCAGGAAGGAAGGTGAACCTCGTAACAGTTAACCGGTTTTTTATGCTGGTTTTCTTTCTCCCGCTTTTCCATCCACTCATCGTCCGACCACTCGTACTCGGGATATCCGTAAACAACAGAACCTGTTTTCGGTCTCAGTTCAGAATAAAAAGCATAGGGGTCAGATTTTTCGAGCAGATCTCCGCTTTTAGTTCGAATCTCATATTTATAATTATCCCCCTGCACAAGCTGGGGAAGAAAAATCTCCCAGACACCGCTCTCACCGCGAACACGCATCATACTGCGCCGCCCGTCCCAGGAGTTAAAATCACCGACAACGCTTACCCGCTCGGCATTTGGGGCCCAGACGGCAAAACTGTAGCCATCAACTCCGTCCACACAACGACGATGACAGCCCAGCTTATGGTGTATCTGGTAATCCTTGCCCTCACCTATCAGGTGCAGATCAAAATCAGTAAGCACCGGTGAAAACTGGTAGGGATCGTAAAATTCGCGCTGGGCGCCGTTGTGGTTTTCTATCTTCAGACGGTATTTAAAAAAACCAGAATAATCGGGAAAAACTGTTTCAAACATACCGTCGGGATGAACACACTTCATGGTCTGCACTTCTAATTTTTCATTCTCGGGAACCACACTGGCTTTTTTGGCATCCGGCAAAAAAGCGTTAACTCGCAGTTTGCCTCCCTCAACAGGATGCATCCCTAAAATCGAAAACGGATCATGTGTCCGGGCTTCAAGAATGTCGTATAGTTGTTCGTCAATTAACTGCGTCTTTTGTTCTGAAATAATAATCACTCCCGGTGCTTAATTGAATTACAATGATTTTACACTATCTGCCCCAACTGATAAACCAAAAGCAGGATGAAGCAAAAACCGATGGTTTTGATTCTTCTGAGCACTATTTTACCCCCTTATGCACGGAATCAAAGATTTTTTAGCATAATATCTCTCTGAGAGACAGCCCTCAAGCTTTTATACAGAACCTTCCAATGGCCTGTCATTGCCCGGCGAGACGCACAAGGATGTGCTAATGCTGCGAACACACGGATGTGTAAGAGCAGCTTTGACCGGGCAATCCATCATCCGCCTTCGTCATTGCCCGGCTTGACCGGGCAATCCAGTGACTTTGGTTTTGACTCTATGAATTCAAAACCGCAAAGTCAACGCCGCTGGATTCCCGCTTTCGCGGGAATGACGGACCATTGTAAGGTTCTGTCCAGCATCTAAAACCGGGAACGGAGGTTGAAAGTTGAAAGTCTCACTGTTTTCGGCGGGGAGCGGGGAGTTTGGAACTCGGAGCAAAAGCAATATCAAGGGCAACGGCAAAGTCAAAAGCGAAGGCGGATTGGATGAATTGTGTGGGAGGTGCTTGATGCGTTGCACCTCTTGTGAACTGCTGTAAGCTCCCATTTTCTGGTTTTTTATAGCGGGACAAAAATTATTTTATTCTTATATTCATCATCTCTTAGAGATTTGATGATAAGAACTAAATCCTCAATCGCTTTACCTATTGGGCATTGCTGGTGGACACTAATGACTCCCGGCATTTTTTGTTTCGATTCAATCCTATTCAAAGCATGTTTGATCAGGGTATTCACATCATGGGTCAGAATAATTCTATTTTCACCGGCACACCACTCAAGCACTGACGGATCAGATCGATCCTGAAATTCAATATCCTGAATACGAACTATATCAATAGTTATATTCCTACGAAATAAGCCGCGCAAAATTTTATTATTAAAATCCTCATCAGCAGCAAAAAGCACCATCTGCTATTCGGTTTCGTTTGCCTTGTTTGCTAACAAACGATTACGTATTTCTTTTACGTACCGGTTCTTTTCACATTTATTTCTCAATTTTTCTGCTTCGTTTTTTCGCTGGTTCAGATATCGCCAAACTTCGTCTTTATTTTTAAGATAATAACCAATAACCTGATACACGTCCGACAGGCTCAACGCGGAATATTGTTGAACTATCTCTTCAGGTGTTGAACCTTCTTCAAACGAATAAATCACACTGTCCAGACTCACCCGCGTTTGTCCTACCCGGATAACATTATCTTCCGGATGTGAAGCCAGGGGAATATCTTTTTTTATTTTAAGTGCATTGCTCATCAGTTTATTCCTTTCCTTGGATTACCCTCTTTGTATAAGATAGTGTATTTTATCAAACAATTCAAACACTTTTTGTTTTTTTCGTGTACACAGGGCAGGGAGCTGGGCGCGTGGCGGGGAACCATAAAACCGGTTCAAGGTTTCGCCGACGAATTTTCGCACCTTCGCCTCTTCTCCTTCTCACCTTGTCCCCCCCGATTTGGGGACGGAGGTTGAAAGTTGAAAGTCCCGCTGTTTTCGGCGGGGAGCGGGGGGTTTGGTGCTGGGAGTAAAGCAATATCAAGGGCAACGGCAAAGTCAAAAGCGAAGGCGGATTGGATGAATTACGCGGGATTATCTATATACGTTACAGCTCTGAACCTTTGACTGTTTTCGAGACTGGTGATTTGGTATTTTCTCCGGTTTTATTGTATACTGTGTTAAACGAACGTATCTGGCGGAGTTTAAATGTTATGGAAATTAACTGGATAAGAAAATCAATTGAGCAGCATAAAGTAAAAATAACTGATCATGCGGATGAAGAGGCAGTTGCTGACGATCTAACCCTGGATGAGATTTTTTATTCTGTTCATACAGGTGAAATAATTGAAAACTATCCCAATGATTTTCCGTTCCCGAGTTGCCTTGTTTTTGGAAAAAATAAAAAAAGTAAAATGATTCATTCGGTGTGGGGGTATAATACAGAAAGACAGATTTCTATTTTAATTACGGTATATACACCTGATCCAAAAAAGTGGATTGATGGAAAAAGGAGGCGCGGCGATGAATAATCAATGTCCGGTTTGCGGCGGCGAGATCGTAAGAAAAAAAGTAGAAAAAATCTTAAAAGGAGGGGAAAATACTGCTGTTATTGAGGTAGACGCCGAAGTATGTCTTCGTTGCGGTGAAAGACTCTATGACGAAGAAACAATCAGAAAATTTGAAAAAATAAGAGCAAAGTTATCAGAGGGAGAAGTCACCGGGCTTAAACCCGTAGGGAAAGTATATAGAGTGGCCTGATTCAAAAAGATGCGCTGAAGAGCGGAGCTCCGGTGAGCGGAGGTGCTGAAGAGCGGAGGAGTGGAGGAAACTGCAGAAACAACGGCAAAAACTTCTGGATTTCACTGCTCCTGCACATCCTTGTGACTACGATGTAAGCGCGGGGCGCAGGGCGCTTGGCGCGGGGCGAAAAATCAAAAGTGCGTCTCACTGTTTTCAGCGTGGAGCGGGGAGCTTGGTGCTCGGAGCAAAAGCAATATCAAGGGCACCGGCAAAATCTTGGGCTAAACTCGTGAGGGCAACAAAAAATTGGTGGGGTAGTTAATCTAATCTGTTTTTCCAGTAACCTGGTTTTTTGTTCAGGTGCATAACAGCAAGCACCGTCAGGTGATCATTTTCCGTGACATATAAAACCCCATACGGAAATCTACCTACCAGAACTCTTCTCACATTTCCCCTTAGTATCGCCCAGGCTTCAGGGAAAGAAATGGCTCGGTGTATCGCCTGGTATATTTCTGAAGCGAAATCGACTCCCAGACCGGGCTCAATATTTTCATAGTATTCCACACTGATATTGAGCTCAGTTTCTGCTTCAGGATGAAATTGAAAGTCCATTATTTATATTTCTTTTTTATGCACTCAAATACTTTTTCGCCGGGGATGGGTTTTACTTCTCCATTGTGTATTTCTTTCAATCTTGATTCGGCTACTGCTGCCCATTCTTTGTCCAGCTCCGAATCAACTTGATTCAAACTACGGAGTAAAGAATCGGCCACCTTCGCTCTTTCTTCAACCGGAAGCGACTTCGCCTCATCAATCAAAATGTTTTTTTTCATAATAATCACCGATAGTTTTT
>JBKGYI010000087.1:0-6334 GCA_046546195.1 bacterium
AGGCTAATCAACTTATTTTTGAGATGGCGGAACTTTTTAGAAAATTTCCGACTGAGAATTTACCTGAAAATGCTGAAAAATTACGGGGTAAAACTCAGGAATGGGAAGTTATGGCCGGTAAGATCGAACGCGGCGTAGATACGCTTGAAAACACCCTGCGGCGGGCCAACGAACTGCTTGCTGAGCTTTCCCGCCGTGCTCGTATCTCGGCTCAACCTCTGGAAACATGGCGGGCGATTAAAGGAGAAATTCAAACTGTCGATAATAAGGTGAAGCAGCTCAAAGAAGCAACTGGTGAGCACTGGCTAAGAAATCTTGTTAAACAGATAAAAGAACTTGAAAAACAGGCTGAATGGTTCGATAATAAAGTTAGCAGGTTACAAAAACAACTTGAATCAGAAGCAGAAGCAGTAAAAGAACTTGATCAACTGGCTGCTGATTTAGCCAGTTTGGCCCCTTCGGGGGAAAAGTAGATGTTTTTTAAAAAAAATGCTAAAGTTTCGACCATGGAGGGTCGACTATCACTAACAGAGGAGGTTGTGTCCGATGAGCATCGAAGGCGTTAACAGCACGCAAATCATTCAAAAGCTTAAAGGGATTGAGAAATCCGCCCGCCAGAAAAGCGGAGCTGAGCAATCAGCCGGCCGTTCTGACAGGGTTAACATTTCCAATAACGCCCGACTTGCGCGCACCGTTGCCCGGGCTCAAAAAGCTATCCAGGAGGCCCCGGAAGTAAGGGCTGACAGGGTTGCGGAGGTCAAAGAGCGTCTTGCTGAAGGCTATTACGATTCGCCTGAAGTTATAGACGAAGTGGCCCAGAGCATTACAGACGTATTTATGGGTCGCTAACTGAATAACAGGTATATATATAGCTGCAGCTTGTAAATTTGAAAGGCCCTTATCCCCTTTATATTTCGCCCGGATGGTTCGACGCCATCCGGGTTTTTTCTTTTTACCCACCATTACTGTCTATACTGAATAGAAAAAAAAGACTATAATAAATAAAAATCTGATAAGTTTATGTTCAGGATAAATCTTTTGAGGTGAATTAGATTGAATTATTCGAAAACTATCAACCTGCCCCGGACCGAGTTCCCGATGAAAGCCGGCTTGAGCGCTAAAGAACCGGACAGGTTACAAAAATGGCAGGAAGAATCTTTATACGAAAAAATTCAGGAACATCGCGAAGGTGAGCAGTCGTTTGTCCTTCACGATGGTCCGCCCTATGCAAACGGAGATATTCATATTGGTCATGCTCTTAATAAAATACTTAAAGATATTCTCGTCAAATTTAAGACCATGCAGGGGTTTCGAGCCCCGTACCGACCGGGCTGGGACTGTCACGGGTTGCCGATTGAACATAAAGTGACAACCGAGGATCCGCAGCTAAAGCAGGAGGGGATAATGGCGGTTAGAAAGGCCTGCCGTGATTATTCTTTGAAATACGTTGATATTCAGAAAGAGCAGTTCAAACGTCTTGGCGTACTCGGTGAATGGGATAATCCCTATCTTACCCTTACTCCCGATTATGAAGCGGAAATATTGCGCTGTTTTCTTCGTCTCAGCGAGGATGGATATATTTATCGTCAGTTGAAACCGGTTCACTGGTGTTATGACTGCCAGACGGCGCTGGCGGAAGCTGAGGTTGAATATGACAGTATTACTTCTCCCTCTGTCTATGTGGATTTTGAAGTAATCGATGATCCTGATAATATTTTGAAAACAGAACAGCCATCGTTCATGATCTGGACGACTACTCCCTGGACCCTGCCGGCCAATGTGGCTATTGCCGTTCATCCGGAACTTGATTATGTAGAATTTGTTGATCCCGAAGGGAAAAGCCATCTTATGGCCGAGGGTTTGCTGGCGGCAACGGTAGACCGCCGCCAGTGGTCTACCGCCGACGTGGAGATCGTGCAGAAACTTAAAGGTGAACAGCTTGCCGGGATAGTTTGCAGCAATCCGCTGATTGATGAGCGCGCCTCTCGTGTTGTTACCGGAAAACTTGTTACCCTGGAGCAGGGAACCGGCTGTGTTCATATTGCTCCCGGTCACGGTCAGGAAGACTATGAGCTTGGCCTTAAATATAACCTGCCGATTATTTCACCCGTTGATTCCAGTGGTAAGTTTAGTTCGGAATATCCCGAATACGAGGGAACTCATGTTCTAAGTGCCGATGAAAAGATAATCGCAGAGTTGCGGGAAACCGGGGCGCTATTTCACAGGGAAGATTTTGAACACTCTTATCCTTTCTGCTGGCGCTGTTCAAAGCCGCTTCTTTTTCGGGCGACCCCGCAGTGGTTTTTTGATGTGGATCACAATGACCTCCGGCAGCGTATTCTTGAAAGTCTGGATGATATTTTCTGGGCGCCTGAGCGGGGCAAAGACCGTTTCAAAGCTATGGTTGAAGATCGCCCTGATTGGTGTCTTTCCCGGCAGCGGGCCTGGGGAGTGCCGATTCCCGCTCTGGTTTGTGATGACTGTGGCGAGGCTCAGCTTGAAAAAGAAGTGATCGAGCGTTTGATTGAAGAAGCAGAGGTTAACGGGGTTGATGCCTGGTTTGAAGCGGATCTGGAGCAGTTTTTACCGCCAGATTATAGTTGTCCCGCCTGTGGTAGTGAAAATATAAGCCGCTCCCGGGATATCCTGGATGTTTGGTTCGATTCGGGGGTCAGCCATGAGGCGGTCTTGAAAAAAGATCAGAATCTGGATTGGCCGGCCGATGTTTATCTTGAAGGAAGCGATCAGCATCGCGGCTGGTTTCAACTTTCAATGATTCCGGCGATGGGACTTGAAGAGGCCCCACCGTTCAAAGAGATTATAACGCATGGTTTTGTTGTCGATAAAAACGGGCGTAAAATGAGTAAATCAGAGGGAAATGTGGTTTCGCCTCAGGAAGTTGTTTCTGAAGCGGGTGCCGATATATTGAGGCTCTGGGTGGCCAGTGAAAATTATCAGGAGGATCTGACGATAAGCGATGAACTGCTCGATCAGATCAAGACCCGTTACCGGAGGATCAGGAATACCTGTAAATTTTTCCTGGGGAACCTCCAGGATATGGAGGATTTTGACCCGGCGAGCGATTCTGTGTCCGTCGGCAGGATGCTGCCGGTTGACCGCTGGTTTATGGACGAGCTTTTTGGGCTGGTGCATCGTGTTTCCCGCTATTTTCATGACCGGCAGTTTCACCGGGCAATGGCTGAAATTAATAATTTTTGTGCTGTGGAAGCGTCATCCCTGTACCTGGATATTGTGAAAGATCGCCTTTATTGTGATGATCCTGATTCTCTCGGCCGGCGCAGTGCCCAAACTGCCGTTTACCAGGGTCTTGTGACTCTTGTCAAACTTGTGGCGCCCGTCCTTGTTTTTACTGCAGATGAGGTCTGGGAATATCTGGGCGAGGATAAATCGGTTCATTTTGCCGATTGGCCCCATGATATAGCTGATTGGGAAGAGCCCCAGATTGCCGAGGATTTTGGCCGCCTGCGCAAAATACGGGAAGAGGTTATGAAGGCAATTGAAGAACACCCGGATGTAAAAGACAGTAATAACGCTTCAATAACCCTGTTCTGGCCGCCGGCTGAGGATCTTCTGCTGGAATATGAGCAATACCTTGCGGAATGGTTTATTGCCGCCGATGTTACTGTTATCCGGGGAGCGGAAACAAAATCGGTCGATGTTGAGCAGGCGAAAACTGAAAAATGCGAGCGCTGCTGGAGGCGGCGTGAAGATGTGCAGCCCCGTGATAAGTATGAGGGGGATCTTATTTGTGAACGCTGTTACAAAGTGCTGGTCAGGGGCGAAGACAGCTGAAACATAAAGGGCTTATAAGTGCTTATCTGCTTGCGCTGCTGGTTTTATTTTTTGATCAGTTGAGCAAGGTTCTGGTTGAGATTTATATGCAGGTGCCCGGGCGCAGTGTGGTAGTTGTTGAATTTCTTGAGCTGTTCAACTTTACTTTTGTAAAAAACATAGGAGCCGCATGGGGGATTCTGCCGGGTCATCGCGCTTTGTTTGTCGTAGTTGCCCTTGTTGTTACGGCCGGTTGTATCTGGATTATTCATAAGTTTAGTTATCATGTTATAAAACTGCCGGTTGCTTTAATTCTTGGCGGTGGAATGGGGAATATGCTGGATCGTCTCTTTTTACGTTCCGGAGTTGTTGATTTTGTGGACATGGGGATCTATTCATATCGCTGGCCGGCATTCAATGTTGCTGATATTGCCCTGTCCGTGGGAGTTATCTGGCTTGGATATTTAATTTTAACCGGATCCTGCCCGTTAGAAAACTACCTGTTTGATTCAGAACAGTGAATCCTGAGCTGGAGACTGTTTTTTTTGAACGGGAGGGGCGTCTGGACAAACTGTTGAGCCGGGCACTGCCTTATTCACGTTCTATTCTCCAAAAATTGATAAAAGAAGGTGCTGTGCAGGTCGACGGGGAGATTGTTTGCGATAAAAGTTATAGCTGTTCGGGTGATGAAAAGGTGACAGTAGAGATCTCCGAAGAGGCTTTTTCTGACCGGATAAAACCGGAAGATGGTCCGCTGGAGATGCTTTATGAGGATGAGTTTCTCCTTGCCGTCAACAAACCGGCAGGTATGATTGTTCATCCCACCGGAGGTGTCAAAGCGGGTACCCTTGTTAATCGTTTGCTTTATCATTATCCGGAACTGGAAAAGGTGGGTGGCGCCCAGCGCAGTGGTCTGGTTCATCGTCTTGACCGGGGAACCAGCGGTGTGGTTCTGATTGCCCGCAGCAATAAAATACTTGCCGAGCTTCAGCAGCAGTTTAAAGACAAAGCTGTTAAAAAGACATACAGGGCTGTTTTAGGCGGGGAACTTGCAGATAGCCGTCTGCGAATTGAAGTGCCCATAGCGCGTCATCCCCATAATCCGCTTCTGCGGCGGGCGGCAGCGGCCGGAAAAAAAGCGGTAACAAAGTTACAGGTGGCCGGTCGTGGTCGGGGTTTAACCTCGGTCTGGTGTTATCCTTTAACAGGTCGCACCCACCAGATAAGAATTCATTGTAAGTATATAAATCATCCTGTGCTCGGTGATAAGAAATATGGCGGAAAAAAAGCGGAGCGTTTAATGTTGCACGCAGAAAAAATTAGCTTTAAACATCCGCTAACTGATAAAATAATTAAAGTAGAAACCGAACCACCACGGGAGGTGCTCGAAAGATGGCAAAAACAGGTTTGATTGCCGTAATCGCTGTTCTGGCAGTTTTTTTTGCAACCGGATTAATTCAGGCCCGGACGATGCCCGGGGCTGAGGATATGATAAAAGACCGTCTGCGCAGTGATTTGCGTGATTTACGTCAGCGCTATAACAGTCTTTCCAAAGAATGCGAGCAGCATCGTAAGCGGGTTAAAGAGCTGGAAAAAAAACTTAAGGAACGGCAGCAAAAGCCCGTGGATGCTTCCGACAGTGAGCTGGCCGGGGAGTTAAAAAATAAGGAGCGTGAATTAACCCGCCAGCGCCGGATTAATCGCCAGTTGCATCGTATTAACCACGAGCTGGAGAAGGAAATAATTTCTCTGCGTGAAGAGGGAGATACGAAATCAGAGGTGCTAAAAACCGACACAAAACTGGTTGACGAGGATATCACCAAACTTGAACAGGAGGAAGGTGACGAGGGCAGTTCGGAATGGTTGACGGCCGGTCGGCCTTATCCGGTTCGCCGCGAACCGCTTGATTATGAGAAGGAATATGTGACCACTCACATCGATAATCTCTCCCGGCTTGCCCATCAGTTCTATGGTGACGGTAGTTACTGGTATAAACTTTATAAAGCGAATGAAGATCGTCTTGCCGATCCTCATTCCTTGCCCTCGGGGACCAGGTTGCGTCTGCCTCCGATAGATGAATTAGAAAAAGATTAAAATTATCTTCCCCGTATTAAGTTCGAACAATTTCGGGGATTTCAATCAATATTAGTTTTATAACGAGGAGCTTGGTTTATTATGCGTCCCGACGGACGATCTGCAGACGAGTTGCGAAATATAGATATTGAAACAGATTTTATTGTATATCCTGAGGGTTCGGTATTGGTGTCTACAGGTAGGACGGTTGTTTTGTGTAACGCTTCTGTCCAGGAAAAACAGCCCTATCACCTGCAGAATACTTCAGAAGGTTGGATAACAGCCGAATATAATATGCTGCCCCGTTCGGCACCCCACCGGCAGATTCGCGAGGTGGTGCACGGCCGGCGTAAGGGCAGAACTCATGAAATTCAGCGTTTGATTGGCCGTACTTTTCGGACAGTTGTTGATCTTGAGAAATTGGGCCCCCGGACAATCTGGGTCGATTGTGATGTGCTGCAGGCGGACG
>JBKGYI010000088.1:0-6311 GCA_046546195.1 bacterium
TTTTTCGGCTGCTTCTTTTTTATTATCCTCAATCCCGATTATCCCTTTTTCGGCGCCGGTTGCTTTCATAATCAGCTGCAGACCTGAAATAACTTTTTCTTCTTTTTCAACCATTACCCGGTGGTCGGCGGTAAGGTAGGGTTCGCATTCGCAGCCGTTAAGGATAACTGTGTCTACATTTTTGTCTTCCGGCGGGGTGATTTTTACGTGGGTTGGGAACCCGGCTCCGCCCAGCCCGACGATTCCGGCGTCGCGGCAGCGCTGCCTGATTTCAGCAGCGGAAACTGAATCCAGTGTTTCAAAAGGAGACATGTACTGGGTCTCTTTGTTTTCGGGGTCGGTTTTAATAATAATACAGTCGGAGTTTTCACCGTTAGGCAGGAGTCGTTTTTCAATATTTTTTACTTTCCCGCAGGCCGGGGCGTGTATGTTGGCGGAGACAAAAGTTTTACCTTTGCCAATCAGCTGGCCTTTTTTTACTTCCTCCCGTTTTTCAACCACCGGTTCAGCCGGGGCGCCAATATGCTGCTTCAGGGGCACCGCAAGTTCTCCGGCCAGCGGAAAGGGCTTTACCCTGGCTGTGGATGTAGCCTCTTTTTTATCGTGGGGATGGACCCCACCTTTAAACCCGGGGAGTAGATTAAACAGACCCATATTTCCTCCAGAAAAATCAGAAATAAAACAATAAGACAAGATTCTATCAGAAACCCGGGCACCCTTCAAAATATTTTCTGCTTCTACAAGAAAAAATAAACTTCCTCTCGAACATTTAAGCATATCAAGATATTTAGATATCTGGATATCTGGATATCTCGATATATGGATATAGTTGATCTGGCAGGTGGGATTTTGGATGTGGGTGGAAAAAAGCAGGTTGCAGAAATTTTCGCCCGGGGAGTTTTTGCTGGCGGTTGAAGAAATTGACTTTTTTGCTGTGGGTAATACAATGTGTTTGTAGTGAATTATTTTTAGAGGTGATAAAAATGGATGATTTTAAGAGGGAAAATGAAGCGGAAAACGGGCTGGTTATTTTGAAGGAGTTGACCGGGGAGATCGGAAGGGAGGATCTGAAGCAGGTTATTGAAGATTTTGAAACTATGCTTGACAAGGTGCGGGGGAATACTCTGCTGGCGGATTATCTTGATGATGTTAAGTTGATGGGCCTGCTGGTGCGTGATTATTACAACGGTGATTATAAAAAAATCCCCTACCGGACGATAGCAATTGCCACTTTTGCTCTGCTTTATATCATAAATCCCGGGGATATAATCCCTGAAGAGTTGCCCTTCCTCGGTAAGATAGACGGACCAATGGTTCTCGGGCTGGCTCTTTTAGCAATCCACAGGGATTTAAAGAATTACAGGGAATGGAAAATAGCCGAGGATGACTAACCCGAATTATTCACAACGTTTTTTGTTGTGAATAATTCGGGTTAAAAAGGGAGGCGGTTATGGCTGATATCAGGGATAGACATGAAGGGGGAAAAGTTTTAATTTTTCTTCTCTTTTGTTTGTTGATTGTATTTTTTATTTCAGAAGGGTGTACCCGGCGAGGGAGGAATTGGCGGTTAAGAGCTTCTTTTCGAAATTTTCTGTCAGGAAGTATTTTAAATTTTTGTCCTCGGTTTTTGCTATCATAAAACCGTTCAGGGGACTGTTTTTAATATAATCGCGGTTGTGGCCGGTCAGGAAGATGGCAGTGGAATAGAAATCGGCTGTTAGTGCCTCAGATGCGATAGCGGTGACGGCTGCGGTTTTCTTTACCGGCCGTCCGGTTTTGGGATTTATGATATGTGCGTATCTTTCCCCGTCAATGATAAACATTCTCTCGTAGTCGCCGCTGGTGGAGATCGCCTCGTTTTTCAGCGATAGACTGCCGCTAATGCTGCTTTTGTCGCGCGGGTCACGCAGGCCGATGCGCCAGTAATCGGCCTCCGGCGGTGATCCGGCGGCGTAGATGTTGCCGCCGAGATTAATCATAAAATTTTTCTCATTGTGTTCGGACATTATTTCAGCTGCCCTGTCGACGGCGTAACCTTTGACGAATGCGCCGAAATCAAGCCTCATACCTGGTTGCAGTGCGATCTTATTATCTTTAAAAAATATTTTATCCAGTCCCACTTTCCGTTTCGTCGCCGTGATTTCGCTGTCAGCAGGAATCTTTCCCTGGTGGCGGTAGAACCCCCACAGTTCGACAAGCGGTCCGACGGTGGGATCAAACATCCCGTCGGTCTGTTCATGAATTTTTTGACTTTTTTTGAGCAGACAGGCAGTTTCGGTATCGGTTTTCAGTGGTTCGGGAGCCTTCTGGCGAATCCGGGAGATCAGGCTTTCTTCCCGGTAAGTGGAGTATTTATCGTTCAAACGCTCAATCTCAGCCCGGGCTTTTTCAACTGTTTTTTCGCTGTTGTCGGTTTCCGGGTAGACGGTTATTTCAAGCATTGTGCCCATGGTTGTATAATTAAAACTGAGTGGTTTGGGCGGCGTTTTGGTTTCGATTAAAAATAGAAAAGCGGCGGTTGTCAGGACAATCGCCGGGATTATAAAGTGTCTTTTTTGCATTGCTTTTTTTCCTTTTATAAATTATTGCGGCTTAAAGAGTCCCTTCCATTCTGCTCGCCCTGATCCTTTCTCACGGTGGGGAGTGGAACAAACCGCTTAATTATATCAGCGGCAGGATATATTTTTTAGCCTGTTTGACTTAGCCGATGCTTTCCAGCAGCCGGATGTAGGCCTGGGAGGTGGCTACTGAGGCGTGACCGAGGATCGCTTTTATCTGGTAGGCGTTGGCTCCCTGCATGGCAAGCTGGGTGGCAAATGTATGGCGCAGGTTATGGACGGAGAGTGTTTCTTCCCCGCGCTCTTTTCTTTTTTCCTGAAGTCCCGCTTTTGCACAGAGGCGGGTGAACATCGACTGTACGGAACGCTTGGAAATTCTTGTTCCCCGTTCCGAGAGAAACCAGTATTCATCTTCTTGCCGGTTTTTTGGTTGGGGACGCGCCGCCTGATAGCGATCAAATGCTTCCACCACCCGTTCTCCGAGTATCCACTGGTTGGCATAGGGGAAATCACGATGCAGGGGGATCTTTCTCCGGGCCGAGGGAGTTTTTCCGCCGGGGATAAATATATTGGACGGGACACCGGGTTCGTGCAGGGTGACCTGTTCGCGGTTGATCGCGCAAAACTCCGATACCCGCAGGCCTGTCCCCAGCAATATGGTGATAATACAGCGGCGGCGAATTGATCTTGCATTATCACCGAGTGTATATTGAAATAGAGTGACAAGTTCATCTTCATTCATCGGATCGGGTTTAAAGGGGCGGGTGCGGAAAAACTCACTTTTCAGGTCCTTGATATGATTTATGACGCTGTCGGCGTCACGATAACCGTGGAAAAATTTCAGGTATTTGTAAAACTTTATCAGGGCGCTGGTAGCCAGTTTCATTGAGTTTTTGCTGAGCCGGTTGCGCCAGGTGAGGATAAACCTGCCCACATCATAGCGGTCCAATCGGGAAGGGTGGGGGTTTTCTTTTAAAAAAGGTTCGACGAAACGCAGGTAGGATTGCTGCGTGCTTTCACTGTATTCATTTTCAATCATCATATTTTTGAAATTACGCAGCAATATTTTTTTTGCCGGTAAAGTGGCGCTGGTTTCGGCTGTTTTTTGCATCGCTGCTCACCGCCTTGTTTCCCGTCCGCGGGTTATTAATTGTCCCTGTGTAAAATATATCCATTAAAAAATTTTAGGATACAGATCCTCCAGGGATTAAAACGGGATAGAAATCGTTTTTCTTCCCGTTATTTCCAGAAAGGCTTAAAAACATGGTTTTGCCCCTTGCTGGAGTTTTATAAAGTTATATGCAAAGTTTGAGGGGCAGATGAAAGGGTAAAATGGGGAAAATAATGGGAAAACTTTGCACTTAACTATATGTTGGGTGTTATATTAGCCCCGTAATCGGCGTGGAAGGCCCTGTGGGGGGTTAAACCGGTGGTTTTAATCCTGCTCGTCTTTAATTTTATGCCACTGTTCACGGGCCATTTTCTCGATTCGCTGGTTTTTAAACCTTTTGGGGTGTTCGACCACCCTGCTGAAGTATTGCAGAGCTTTATCAGTGTTCCCAAGCCGCCGATTTAATTCGCCGATTATATAGAGTAAAGTAATAGCATTCAATTTTTTAATGGGGAGTTTCTCTTTTTCATAAGCCGCCTGGTAGTGTTTCAGGGCAAGTCTTACAAACTGATCTTCCCGGGGGTCCTGATTATAACGGTAGCACCAGGCCAGCCTCATGCATATCGTAGCCAGGGTGCTTGCTTTTTTATGCATCACCCGGGCGTTTTCAAGGATGTGCCGATAACATTCAATGGCATCGGCCACATTGCGCCTGCCGCCGTAATTACGTTTGTTCCATTTGGGAGTTATATTTTTCAAGACCGCTATTTTCTGATGATCAGTAATATCCTCAAAATCATCTTTCATAGCCCCGTAACCACATTTCGGGCAGATGGTGGGGTCGTAAAAGATCGGATTGTCTTCGGACTTATAACGGGGGCAAAAATCGCTGTCCTGTCCGGCGATTACCACTTTAGAACGGCGTGCTCTTTTGGTTTTGAACTGTTTCAGACAGATAGGGCAGGTAAGTTCTTTCGAATAAAGTAAACCGACCATTTTTTCCTCCCGGCTAACTTAAAAATGTATAAAATTATAACATATTGCGACAAAAAGGTTAAACTAATGGCCCGCGTCCTAACAATTTTTGGTTTAGTAATATTGTTATATTTTTGCAAAAGAAGTGATAACCCGTGCCAGAACTACCGGAAGTAGAAACAATTCGTCGCCAGCTTTTGCCACTGGTCGGGCAGCAGATAACCGCTGTCGCAACGGATGATCCGGACGTTTTTGCGGATGATCTTGACCTTCAAAATACGGTGAAAAGGCTTGTTAAGCAAGAACTATTTGATTTTCAACGCTACGGGAAGTATCTGCTGATAAAGGCGGGCGAGAACTGGTTAATTTTTCACCCGCGGATGTCCGGTAAGGTCTGGCTACGCAGCGAACCACCTCCATTACCCGATCGGGTAAAATTAGAACTTAAATTAAGTGATTCAGGGGGACGGAAGATGTATTTTACCACTGTTCGGCGTTTTAGCAGATTTTACTGGCACAACGATGGTGATCCTGCCGGTCATCCCCGGATAGCAAAGCTGGGCCCTGATCCGTTACATGGAGATTATACTCTGGAGAGATTTATCGAGCGGATTCAAGGCCGGCGGGGAGGTATAAAAAATCTGTTGCTGAATCAATCGTTTGTTGCAGGTATAGGAAATATCTATGCCTGTGAAATATGTTTCCGAACCGGAATTGACCCCCGTCGTCCTGCCGATCAGCTTTCCGGTTCTGAAATCGAGGATCTTTTTGTAACTATTCCGGTTGTTCTCAAGGAAGCGATAGCGGCCGGAGGGTCTTCTTTAAACAGCGGCAGTTCGGCGACAGTTTATCGTGGTGTCGGTGGTGAAGTGGGAAGTTATGCTGATTCTCATCTTGTATATGGGCGCGGTGGAGAAAAGTGCCGGTTCTGCGGGGGAACCATCAAAAAAATAAAGGTAGGTGGTCGATCTACTTTTCTTTGTGAACACTGTCAGCGGTGAGATTTATTGACAGCGAAAGAGCACGGATGTTAAGTTGTAGGCAACTTTTAAGGAGGTTATATCATGGAAGTAAATCAAAATAAACTGGAAGAAAAGTCAAAAGTACTGGGTAGAGCCATCGGTCAGACCGATGCTGCAAAGGCACTTGCCCGGTCGGAGAAAGCTATTATGGAGGATGAAGAGACAAAAGAACTTTTTGAAAAAGTAAGGCAGGCTGAACAGAAATTAATGAAAAAAGTACAGGGCGGCGATGAAATTTCCGAGGATGAAAAAGAAGAGCTTCGCGAATTGAGCAAAAAATTGGAAGCGAAAACAGTATTTCAGCAGTTTATAGCGGCACAGAGTAATTTCGAAAAAGTAATGCGCGAGGTTAATCAGCATATCCAGAAGGGAATCAGCGAAGGACAAAATTCGAAGATAATCCAGATTTAAAGCTTACCCCGGTTTTATGACTGCGGATAGTGGAAAAAATCTTATTGAGGTTCCTTCATACACGATCAGGAACCGCGGCCCGTGGGTGACTGTGGAATATGATATCTGGTCCGGGTTTTCCCTGGGCCAGACTACAGCGCTTGCAGATGGTGCCGGAACAAATTTTTCCAATCCTTGCTTGCGTAACCTCTTTTTTTCCCTGTTTGAGCTGGATTCTTTCCATCAGCCCCGTCA
>JBKGYI010000089.1:0-6250 GCA_046546195.1 bacterium
CCAGGGTAGCCATAATTCTATCCAGTCCGCTCATCGGTCTGCAAACATCCCGGTGATCTGCTGCCATCCGGAGAAGGCGCCAACTTTTTCTAACAGAGAGCGGGGTTTGTTTGGCGCCTGTGTTAATTTTTTCAGCCGGGAACCGAATTCTTTCGGCGGTCTTTTCAGGGGGTTGGGCACCTGGTCGTTTTCACCACGTTGAATTAACTGGACGGTCTCGAATACCAGCTCGTTCTGTTCGGTTTTATAGATATTCAATTCGCGCAGGGGAATTAAACAGCGGGAAACTTCCTGGGCGACCTCGCGTTGATTAACAAAATTAACGGGGACAACCGCTATTAATGGCCCGGTGTTTCGAGCCAGTTCGGCTGCACTTCTGGCGGCCGGACATTTGTACTGGTAGGCAAGAATTCCTCCGGTCGGGGGGCCCCAGTAAGTGTTTTTTCTGTTTTCCGGGAGAATTTCTTCGATAAGGGTATCAGTTTCCAATATTGTCAGTCCTATTCCGATATGAAGCTGGAGACTGAAGAAACCTTTCTCTCCGGGAGGAACAATTAGATTATCGGTAATCCGAAAGACCAGTGGCCGGTCCGGATATACCGGTAAAAAGGAGAGAGTGACAGTCTTTTCCTGTTTTCCAATAAGAAAAGTTTTTTCGACAGGTTTGGCCGCGGGATCATCGTCCGGCTGGCGAGTATAAGTCAGGCTGCCGTTTTTTAGTTCAACGTTCAGATCCCCGAAGATTGTGGGAAATGATTTTATTTCTCCGTTTTTTATTTTTATTCTGTTATTAAAATTCATGCCTGTGAAGCCTCACGCGTTTTATATCCAGCTTACCACTGGCAATAGTATAAATAAAAACAAAAAAATGAAAACAGAGTTATGACGGGCTGTTTTGATAGCCGCCGGGGTGGGACTGTTTCCAGCGCCAGGCGTCTTCTATAATTGTTTCAAGATCGTGCCGGGGCTGCCAGCCGAGCAGCCGGTGGGCTTTTTTATTATCCGCGACCAGCCGGGCCGGGTCACCCGCCCGCCGGGCTGCTTTGCAAGCTTTGATTTTCTTGCCGGTTATTCGTCGTGCTGTTTCGATTACTTCTTTTACGGTGTGGCCGGTGGCGGTACCCAGATTTATACGTTTGCATTCAAGCTCATCCAGTTTTTCAACAGCCAGCATATGTCCCCGGGCAAGATCTTTAACGTGAACAAAATCACGCAGGCAGCTTCCATCACGGGTTTTGTAATCTGTTCCGTAAATATTAATATTTTCTCGCCGCCCTTCTGCCACCTCGAGAACAATCGGTATCAAATGGGTTTCAGGATCATGATCTTCACCGACCTGTTTCCCGGCGCCGGCGGCATTAAAATAACGGAGACTGATTGATTTCAGACCACGGCTCTGGTGCAGATCTTCAAGGTACCATTCCACCGCTCTTTTTGAACGGCCATAGGGATTGATTGGATTGGTCGGATGGTTTTCCGGGATCGGTATTATCTGCGGCTCGCCGTAAGTGGCGGCGGTGGATGAAAAAATAAATTTATCAACATCGTGAGTTATCCAGGTATCGATCATCTGTTTTGACTTGAGAAAATTATGTTCCCAGTAACGGGCTGGCTGCTGCATGGATTCTCCGACAAGGGCGAGGGCTGCGAAATGCATTACAACTTCCACATCGTATTTATCAGCAAGCTGTGCGATCAGGTTTTTATCAGCCATATCAGCCTCATAATAAGGTATTTCGTCCGGAAGGACCGCCAGAGTGGCCCGGTGGCCGGTCGAAAAATCGTCAACAACACAGACCTCTTTGCCGGCCTCAATTAAAGATTCAACAACAGTACCGCCAACATATCCGGCTCCGCCAATAACAACAATCATATTAAAACCCCATTTCAACAGACAGATAGTTTTCAGGTTTTCCCGGTGGAAGTGGTGGTAAACGCAGAACAGGGATAAGCAATATATTCAGAACTTAAGAAAACCCGATACTTAAAAATATGCGGTGCTAAAAGCACAAACTTACCACTATTAAAAGTATAACAAATATTTTTGGTTATGGTCGTTGATATTCTTATATTTTTTGGGATTTAATCGTTGTGGTAGCCGCCGTCGATATGGATTGTTGAACCGCTGCTGTATGTGGCTCCGGTGGTGGTGAAAAAAATAAGTTCGGCGATTTCTTCCGGTTTTCCAGCCCGTTTAAGGGCGGTGTTGTTTATTAGCTTTTCTTTTTGTTTTTCAGTGAAATTATTGGGAAAAGTGACCGGACCGGGGGCGATGGCGTTGACCCGGACTTCGGGGCCCAGGGCCCGGGCCAGGCAACCGGTTAGAGTCTCCAGAGCTCCCTTGGAGGCCATGTAGGCCAGGTAGCCGGGATAGGGGAATTTTAAACCGCAATCGGTCAGGTTAATTACGACACCCTGTTGTTTTCGCAGGGAAGCTGCCAGATGCTTTATTAAAAACAGGGGAGCGCGGGTGTTGATAGCAAGATGCTTTTCCCAGTCCTCCAGAGAAATGTTTTCCAGAGTGGTTTTTTTAAAGATCGAGCAGTTGTTTATGACAGCGTCAACCTCCAGCCCTGTTTTTAAAATTTGACTGGCCAGTTTATCAGGGCCATCCTTTTTGGCGAAGTTAGCCTGGAAAGTTGTGGTCATTTTATTTTTTTCTAGCCGGCGGGCTTTTTCGTCGCTGCTGTGGTAGTGGGCCAGTACACGCCATTTTTCCGAAACAAATTTTTTACAGACAGCGGTGCCAATAGTTCCGGTGCTGCCGGTTACCAGAACAGTTTTATTCAATGGGCAGGAGACGTTTTAAGCGTTGAAGCATGAACTGATATCCGGAGAGATCGGCCCGCCGGTCTCGCTGCAGGTCACTGTATATTTTTTCAAGACGCGCATAAGAGCTTTCATGTTTGGCGATATAGTCAGAGGGTGAAATATTATTTTTAAGTATATGTCCGACGATTTTTCGTTGTATTTCGTTTAATTCGACGGCCAGGGAGCGGAAACCAAACTGATCCCAGCGTTTTGTGGGGCGGGCGCGGGCGATGCGGCTCATCAGCCAGTCGATGTGGAGTGTGGAACCCAGTTCAAAATAGGTGCTGGCTGCAGTTTTTATTTCAGCGTTTAAGTCTTGCTGCAGAACAAGGATATCCATGCAGGGAATAAGGTAGTAGAGCCGGTTGAGCAATTTGTTAAACTGTTCGTCAAATCCGTCTTTTTGCCAGCGTTCTTCTTTATCCTGCAGTCTTTGAGCTCTGTGCGGCCCGATATAGTTAAGCATTTCAGCCTGGTGTTTCTCAAGCAGCGGTTTGAATCTGTTCTCAATTTCTGCCGGGGAACCGGCGCTGCTGAGCGAATTAAATAACCAGTAGACTGTATTGCCGAGCAGTCGCCGGGAGAGGTTCCAGGCGTCATATTGTTTTTCAGCAGCGATTTTAGAGTCCAGACTGAATATTTTATTTCTTATTTCATTACCGCATCCAAGCTTATCTGCGGCTAAGAACCACTTTATTATTTCTGTGAGTTCGGCGCCGATCTCCTCGTGCAGGCGGTGGAAAAATTTAATTCCTGTATAGTCGACAACATAGTTGACCAGTGCGGTGAGGGCGATTTCCTTTTTCAGGGGGTGATTTTCAATACCAAGCGGACAGGATGCGGTGACTTTTTTGGGGAAATATTTTTTTAGGAAAGTATCAATAATCCATTGTTTATCCCAGGAGTTTTTAAGTGATTTTTGATATAGATCCATTTTTGTGTAACTGAGCAGCACGGCCAGTTCGGGTCTGGTCATTCCTTCCCCTGATTGTAATCGTTCCTGCATCTGGCGTTCGTCGGGCAGACCCTCAACATCGCGGTCCAGCCCCACTGAATCTTCGAGGTGGTTCATTATCTGCCGGTAATCATCCATGTTTTTAGCGGAGCTGGCATATTCAAGGCTTATTGCGCCGGACTGGCGGTAATTGCCTGCGGTTACAGCTTCAACAACCTGGTCCGAAAGGGACATCAGGAACTCATCGCGCCTGTCTGCCGGCAGCTCATCACGGTCGATTGATTGTTGCAGCAGAATTTTCAGATTGACTTCGTGGTCGGAGAGGTCTACGCCGCCGCTGTTATCGATAGCATCTGTATTCAGCCGAACACCAAGTTTGTTCAGTTCGATACGTCCCTGCTGGGTGATCCCCAGGTTTCCTCCCTCGCCGATAACTGACGCCCTGATTTGATCGGCGTCGACACGGCAGTTATCATTAGCCGGATCGCCGGCATCTGAATGTGCTTCCCGGGAAGATTTTATGTAAGTGCCGATCCCGCCGTTCCAGAGCAGGTCAACATTCATCTTCAGGATTGCTTTAATGACGTCTTCTGCGGTTGGGTTTTCCTTCTGTATTTCGAGCATTCTGCGGGCTTTATCGGAAAGATCAATGGTTTTTTCTTCGCGACTGTAAACTCCCCCGCCCGCGCTGATCAAATCGGGATTATAGCTGTCCCAGCCCTGGACGGTTTCAAACAGCCTTTTTCGTTCCTTAAAAGAAACGGCGGGGTCGGGATCGGGATCGATGAAGATATGGAGATGGTTAAAAGAAGCCAGTAATTTTATTTTATCAGAAAGCAACATTCCGTTACCAAAGACATCGCCACCCATATCCCCGATCCCGGCGACTGTGAAGGGTTTGTTTTGAATATCCTGGCCCAATTCTCGAAAGTGGCGCTCGACACATACCCAGGCACCCCGTGCGGTAATTCCAAGTTCCTTGTGGTCATAACCGATTGAACCCCCCGAGGCAAAAGCATCATCGAGCCAGAAATTATATTCACGCGACAGGGCGTTAGCAGTGTCGGAGAAAGTGGCAGTGCCTTTGTCTGCGGCAACTACCATGTAGGGGTCTTCCTCGTCGTAGCAGATGACATCGGGAGGGCGGACGACTTTACCATCGCGCCTGTTATCGGTTAGATCAAGGATGCCTTTTATAAAAATTCGATATTGTTCACGGACCTGTTTTTTTAATTCATCTCCGTCCAGGTGTTCCTGCTTGAGGACAAAACCGCCCTTCGAACCGACAGGAACTATGAGAGAGTTTTTGACCATCTGTGTTTTCATGAGATCTAAAACTTCGGTTCTGAAATCATCTCTCCGGTCGCTCCAGCGCAGTCCGCCGCGTGCTATTTTTCCACCGCGAAGATGGATTCCCTCCATAAAAGGGGAGTAGATATATATTTCGTAGAGGGGCCGTGGGTCTGGCATTTCGTTTACCCGGGCACAATCTATTTTTATGCTGATGTAATGTTTTGTTTTGTTTTCCTGGTAAAAATTGGTTCGCAGTGTGCTCACCATGTGGTTTAGAATGGAGCGTAGAATATGATCACGGTGCCTTTCACTGACCTTGTCCAGCAGCAAAAAGATTTTTTCTTTTATTTCAGCAAGTTTTTCAGTACGATTTATGTTTTTTAACCGGGGGTTGAATTTAGTTTCAAAATAATCATAGAGAGCGGATGTTATATTGGAATGGGCGATTAGAGCCCGGTTGATAGAAATCAGCTTTATTGCGGGGTTAATCTGGTGGAAATAATTTTTGTAGAGCCGAAACAGGTTTAAAGCACGCGGGTCAAGACCCTCACTGGTAATCAGTTGATTGGCGATATCATCTCTATAGTGTCCGGCATACACGCCGGCAATACTCTGCTGGAGAAGGGAACGCTTTTTCTCGAAGGAAACCGGCGAATCTTCAGGTTCTTCAAGCCGGAAAAGATGAAGATAAACGGGGGTTTCCAGACTTATTTTAAATGTGGATTGCTCAACTATTTCAAGTCCGTGGTTGGAAAGCATTGGCATAATCCGATTTAATTTTATTCTTTCGCCTGAGTAAAGTAACAGATGGGAAAAATCAGAATCTTTCGGTTTGACCAGATCGATCAGTAATTTATCGTCGATGTTAGTTGATTCTATATTTTTAATATCATTGATAGCAAGTTCCGGTTTTATCAGTGCCCGGTATTCTTCGGGAAAAGCGCTGCTGTAATATTCAATCAGCCGGCGTGCTTTCTGGCGATCGAAAGAGCGATGAATATTTTCCTTGAGATTATCAAACCACGAGCGGGTCATGTTATAAAGTCGCTGTTCAAGTTCCTCGAAACTGCAGGTTAACGGTGAGCGGCGGTCGGTTTGTAAATAGAAGTGAAGCTGAACAAACTCATTTTCTCCGAGAGTAAGCTGGTAATCAATGGCCGCTGGTTCAAACTCCTTTTTTAATTCCTGTCT
>JBKGYI010000090.1:0-6182 GCA_046546195.1 bacterium
CCTGCCAAACGATTTAAAAAACTGTTTGCGCATAAGTAAACCTCCAGTAATAAATCTCCTGCCGCTCCCCTGAATGGCAGCGACGATTAACCAACCGATTTTTTAATTTAATCTCCGATTACCCGCTCTGTCAGCCAGTTTGCAGCCGGCTTGAAGTAACAAAGAAGCAGTCCTGCAAACAGCAGTTGTATTGCTGCGCGGAATGCCTCGTTGCCGGGGATTCCCAGTCTGGAATACACCTGCTGGCTATGATCTACCGGGGATAAAATCTTATCAGCCCCCCAGTTAAGCACCGTGGGGACTCCTCTGAAAATGTAATACAGTGAAACAATAACCAACAATAACCGGATAACATATTCCGGTTTAACCCAACCCATACTTACCGAAAAATCCTCGGCAAACAACCAGCCTACGATCTTTTTTCCCCACCAGATAAATATGAGAGCAGCAGCAATCGGAATAAAATAAGTGATAGTTCTCGTATATATCTGTGTAAAATCTTCTTCGTCAATCTGCTTATAAGTTAAAAAATAAATGTAAACATTCTGCATCCCGGAGAAAAACAGGTAGTAAAACAGCATATAGAGTGCGAACAATTTGATTCCTGCTTCTGCAAGCAGGGTAAATTTCGTTTCAGAAGAGTTAGCCATTGGTTTTCTCCTTTAGAGCATAATAGTATCTTTTTGAAATTGATTCGACGATTGTATCTGGCAGTAAGAAAATAACAATTCCCACAACCACGGTAATAAACCGGATAAAAACCTGGGGATCGATCCAGAATTGTGAAGAGTAAAACCGGGGATGAATACTGCCCGTGAAAAGTTCACGGATAAAATCTATTAAATCTGGCATTTTAAAAATAAAAACTGCTAATAGATAGGGCAAATTTAGAACGATCAACCAGGTTGCCAGAGTAACTAATACCGTTCGCAAAAATATAGCCCACTTCTCTACCTCTGTCCGCCCCCCCGGGGGAACCCTTAACAGACGAGCAGTCAGTTTGGGTGCAAATAAAATTATAATTATCCCTGCTGTGAACAGAATTCCGCACATAATCAGGTAGCCGGGTAAAAACGATAGCTCCCCCTCCGTTGAAGACGAAGAAAAAAATCCGAACAGGTAGAAGCTGACAAAGCTAATAAACCAGGAAACAGGGTTGATAGTCCAGAGCAAGCCAATAAAAAACAGTCCAAGTGCGGGAAGGTAATCCATTGTCAGTACAGGTGAATTTCCCCGGCTGTATTTCTGCAATTCCTGCTTACTGTGCAATTTTTCCCAGAACCAGGGAATAAGGTAATAACCAGCCAGCCCCAGAATGATAACCACCGATAACAGATCAAAATAAATATTTCTTTCCATAATAAACAAGGGCCTCTTTGACGAGAATTTTTCGGCCGCCCAAACAACACTCCACAAACCACTATATCAAACGTAATTCAAATTATCACTAATCAGCTTGTTACTGACTTTCGACCATACCATATTAAGGGTTGTCACCAAAAACTATAACTGCCAGACGTATGGCGGTGGGCTTGTTGCTTTAACTATGAACTGGATTTGTCCGGTGATCTTTTCCAGACTATGAAGTCGCCTGTTTTGCAGCCTACCTGGCGGGCTACCAGGGTGCATTTTGCTTTGAACAGGTGGTAGACCGGGCGGGGGATATCCTGGAGGGATTCGAAATTTCCCTGGCCTTTGGCTATAACCAGGTCCGCGGCATGAAAAATTTCCAGAAATTCACGGTTCACCTCATCCAGCAGCGTTCCGGGAGCAGGTATACCGCTGGATATAATCTGCGCTTCAGAATCAACTCCCGCTTCCAGAGCATCGGCTTCAGTGGAATCATTTAAAACCGGTCCTCCTCTGACACCGTAATACAGCTCATCTACGTCAATCAAATTCAGGACCAGGCGATCAAAAACGGTTTCGCCGGCGTTGTCGCCTATATAGAGGATTGTGCTGGCTGATTTTATCTCCGCTTCCAGCTGCTCAATGTGGTTGACGGCAAAATCAGAATCGTCCAGCTTTTCCATCCACTCGATAATCCCGGACAGATCCGACTCGGTGATGTCGACGAGATCAATCGAGTTTCCGGCCACGGCAAACTCCACCGCTCTGGCAAAAGGATCCGGGCTTTCAGTAACTATTTTTTTAAGATTGGGATATATTTTCAGCGCTGCTTGTGTGGAGGCCTGCTTGAATTTTTTATAGGGGTCGTGGTCTCCGGCCAAACGGTTGAGCTCAGCGGTTACATTCTTCATGACGGTGGGTGTTGAACCGCCATCTAAAATCCTCTGTCCCTCTTCAAGTGCAAAACGCATGACCTGTTTTTTGATTTCATCTGAAACCCGCTGCTCCTCCAACACATTTAATATAAGGCCGAGATAACAGGGTATACATTCCACAGTGTTTTCCATTTTAATACTCCTCCGGATTTTTTTGTATAAATTTCATATCTGCAGGCAATAAACTATTGACCGCTTTCCTTTTTCATTATATTGTACAAAAAAATGTAAAAGGAACTGTTATTAATGATAACAAATAAAACTGATTCTGCCAGTAACAATAATCTGGCTGGCAAACGGAGAAAACATATTATCGGATTTATCTGTGTGCTGGGAACCCTGCTGTTAAGCTGGCTGGTGCTTTTTCCTTACCGGGGGCTTAAATTTCTCGGTTCTTATCGAATTTACCTGGGCAAAAACCCCGCCATACATGCCCTGATTGTAGTTGCTGTTTTTTATTATCTTTACCTGATTCTAACTTCACGTGAGCAGGCAACTAAAAGCGCGGATATTTCCTGGCGAACAATAAAAGGTTCTTTTTTAAATATAATCGGCGCCCTGCTTATAGCAGGGGCGGCTCTGGAATTGATTCCCACATCCTACCTGACTGCACTGCTCGGCGAGCAGGCCGGAATCAGGGCTGTTTTTGCGGGAGTGAGCATCGGGACTGTAATGCCCGCCTGCCCGTTTATAACCTATCCGGTTATTGCGGCATTTTACGGGGGCGGGGCCGGGTTCGCGGGAACAATGGCGATGTTGTTTGGTTCCGGGCTGGCTTTTGCCTGCACTATTTCGGCCGATATCATTCATTTTGATTCAAAGATTATGAGTTTACGACTTGTGCTTTCTTTTCTGGCTGCTCTGGTGGCTGCGCTACTTCTCTATTTTAGCGGGATAAATCTATAACAGCGAGGTTTTAAATATGAAACTGCTTAAAAAATGGGAACAGAGTTTTATGCTGTTCATAGCGGCAGGACTTTATCTTTTTTTATTAGTATTTTACCCCGCTCGCGCCCACGCAGCACTGGAGCGCAGTTTTCATGAGATGGAAAATCTTCTGCTCCCAATAACACTGGCCATGTTTTTCGGAGGAAGCATAAACCTTGTTATAAAAAATAATGTTTCCTGTAAGTTTTTCCAGGGCAAACGCTCGATATTAAGCGCGGGAATCACGGGCAGCATATTTCCTCCCTGCCCCTTTATTTCCTATCCGTTAATTAAAGGATTTCACAATGGAGGAGTAAAATTACCGGTGATAATGACAATGATAATAGCAACCACCCTGGTGGAGATCACCCAGGTGTTTGCCGGGCTGGCTGTATTCGGAACAAAGATAGTGGCACTGAGGATAGGTTTTGCTTTCACAGCGACTATGATAGTCGGATTTATGTTTAACTTTCTTTATTACCGGCTTCCCGCCAGGAAAGTAACGGTTTCGTCGAATGGAAGTGCCGAAGACCAGTAGTTGCCTTTGCTGTTTTCTGCAGAACCTACCAGTGGTTTTTAAAAGTCCGTCATTGCCCGGCTTGACGCACAAGGATGTGCTAATGCTGCGGACACACGGATGTGTAAGAGCAGCGAGACCGGAAAATCCAGTGACTTTGCTGTTTTCTGCGATGTTCATTGCCGGTTCTGACTTTATTTGCTATTCTGATTTTACTATGGCCAAACGAAAATTTAAGATACTACCGGAAAAACGGGTTGGCAAAACCCAGCTTATCTATAAAGGGCCGCAGCGGGACCTGGAAAAACTGCGGGAGGCTTTCAAAACCAAAAAAAGTTCCGAGGTTTACCCTTCGTTGAAAGCCGGTTATGAATCCGCTCTTTTTTTCTACCACACCGACGAGAAGTTCTTACGCCATCTTTACAGGTACTGTAAAGAAAATCTTTCCGCTCTGGCTCAAAAAAAACGTGGACTGGATACTGCCCGCTTAATGGTCCGGACGGTGATGCTGGGAGCAATAGCGCTGGCGGCCTATTTTGTTTATGGATTGATTATTTTTATATTAGAAGCGTTAAGGGTGGTTGGTTAAGATGATGTTTTCAAAATGGAAAGAAAAAATAGTTTCTTTTGTAAAAAGATCGATGCACCGTATCCTGGATGAAGACCTGGAAAAAGTGGAAGTCTTAAATAAAGTAAAACTTTTTGAATACTGTCGCGGTCAGGATCTGCTGGAGATTGCCGCCGAATGTGAATTCAGAGAGGTAAAAGAAGGGGAAGCTGTCATAGAAAAAGGAAGCGACGGGGACGGTCTTTACATGCTGGACAGCGCCCGGCTGGCGGTTGTTTTGGAAGAAGGAGAAGAACCGGTGGCGGTACTGGAAGAAGGGGATTACTGCGGCGAGATGTCACTGCTGGATAACCAGCCCCGGTCGGCCAATGTTGTCTGCATTACAGGCGGCCGGCTGCTATTTTTCTCTAAAAAAGGGTTCTTAAAATTGATCCAGAAAAAATCAGAATCAAGTTTTCGTTTCCTGTTCGTTCAGGCCCGAACACTTTCCCAGAGATTGCGGGATACCAACCGTAAGTTAAGTGAAAAATTATAGAACCTGTTTCACCGGGACCTGAAAACCTTTAACTTAATTTTTTTCAATAAAAATTTGATCGGCAGTGACAGAGTTAACCCGACCGCTAATTGAAGCATGCTGGAAATTACTGATCCCCTTTTGAGCAGGTTCGGCGACAATATCGCCTGCTTTTAATTTTTCCCCTTTTTTCACAACCGGTACACTTTTCTTAACCAGTCCTGAGAGATAAGGATTGGAAATCAGAGGTATTGCTACAATTTCAGGGGTAAAGGGCTGCGGGCTGGTTTGATGTTTATCCGAAGTCCATTTTTTACCTTTGAGGGCATTAATCCTTTCCGGGGGGTCACAATCGCGATATTTTTCGACAAATTTTTGATCGGCCAGCATAATACCGTTGGTTCGTTTGCTAACAACAGCCCGGGCCGGCTCACAATCGATCTTACTGCACCAGCCCGGGCCGCCGTCAAGTAACACCGGCCTGCTGGCCGGCGGCGGATAGTTTACTCCCATTTCAGCAAGCAGATCAATAACTCTCGTGCCCGCCGGAACTTCAAAAAAACTGTGTTTGATTTCGGGACCGTAAATAGCCACCTGTTTTTTAAGAACAGGTTTATTGTAAAAAACAGCCCGGCAGATATTATAGAATGTTTCAGCGTTCTGAACGATCCAGCCGTGTTCGGTCGGCAGATCCTGGCCGATCCGGACGCCGGCTGTTGTCCACAACAAAGCAGTTTCCTGGCTCAATTCGTAGCGTTCAGCAGTATAAGCCAGTAAAATATCGTCACCGGAGTTGTCCCCGACCGGTAAATCATCGGGCAAAATAATCCTGGCCTCCAGTTCCTTTTCCAGTTCTTCAAACCATTTTTTTCTATATTTTTCTTTGCTGCCGATTATAATCCGCTCGAAACAATTATTCAGGAAGTAATTAAGACCACGGCGATAAAGATCAATATTATTTTTTACAAGCCACTTATCACCGTAAAAGACAGGTTCGCCTTCCTGGAGATTTACCAGCAGTGATTTTATCTTTTCCAGGTTCTGCCATTTAACGTACGTTGGAAAACCGGCCCCGCCGGCGCCGGTGACTCCACACTTTTGCAAACGTTCAGAAATAGTTTCTTCCCCCGGCCGGGGAAAATTATCAGATCCCAATAAAATCACCTCTCCTTTTTTATTGCGTTAGCCTGAATAATTCATGAGAATCATGAATTATTCACCCAGAGGGCAGCACTCAGCCTTCAATCGAGGATTAGCAGTTGTTAATTTAAGCGTTCTAATAAAAACCGGAATTTACTTGTTTTCTAATAATTGCTCGGTAACTGCTCGATTGAGGGCTGAGTGCTGGGTTAACCCAGCTGGCCCCGCACT
>JBKGYI010000091.1:0-6159 GCA_046546195.1 bacterium
TGAGGGGCTCCAAGCCGTTCGGAAACGGCCGGCGATGTATATCGGCTCGACCGACGGCCGGGGGCTCCATCATCTGGTCTACGAGGTCGTCGACAACGCGATCGACGAGGCCCTGGCGGGGTACTGTGACCACATCGAGGTGACGATTCACGACGACGGCTCGGTTTCCGTTTCCGACTCGGTTTCCGGTTCCGGCTCGGGTTCCGGTTCGGGCTCGGGCTCCGGTTCGGTCTCAGACATCGATTCTATATCAATATTTTCGGTGTCAACAAACGTCTCAGCCAGCTCCATCTCTATCTCTTCCTCTTCGGAAGCCATTGCCGCTGAAATATTCATTATAAAATCAAACCCGGCCTGCGTTAACTCGGCAGTTTTCCGCCGGAGGTTACTCTCCGAAATAGGCTGATAGGACTCACCGGGCTCCGTATCCATATCGGCCGACTGGAGATGCCAGCGAATATCGTTTAATTCCAGGGCAAACCTTAACTGTTCATCTTCAATATTAAAAGATAAATTTGCCGGCATACCCCGTCGAAACCCCCAACTCAATTCACCAATATCAACTTCCTGGCCATCGGAATAACGGTCGGCCTGCACACGAGCTCCACTGGAAGTGCTGCCCTCATGAACAATGTTGAAATTAAAACGCTCATAATCAGCCACTGCAGCAGCGAAACTCAGTTCAACTTTATCGATCAACTGTTTTTCGTAATCAAATGCAAGCAACCAGTTTTCGTCCGGTCCCGATTCACCGGTTGAAGAACGAATCTGTTTTAACCTGTTGCGCGCCGAATCATCCATGTATTCTATCTCGTATTCAACAGTTTCCCCGTCAGTTTCCCTGCGGGCAGCCAGCAGAGAATGCGGGAGTTCAGGAGTAATAAAAAGGGTCATTGTTTCTTCTGTTTCTGGATGCAAATACTGCAAACTATAGACTGTTGACCCCCGGTAGGTGGTTTCCTGAAGATAATCGGGGTTCAACTGCGGGTTTTGAAACTTCTCGACAGTCTCCCCACCAATTTCATCACTCCATTCATAATATTCTTCGCTCTCGGGAAACAAAACGAGGCTGCGGTCATGGCTGCGCCGGAACTCCAGACCTCGCAGAGGAAATTTCTGGGGTTCTATCTCAGCAACAGTCACCTGCATATTTCCGTCTTCATAGTTATCATAATCAAAATCAAAAGCTATCCTTTTAAACTCCGCCGGGACAGGTGTTTCAAGAAAAAATTCAAGATCAAAACGGCCACTGGCTCCGCTACCGGTATATTCACCTAGCTCTTCAAGGGAAACCCGGGGGAAATTTAAAGTCTCCTGCCATACGGTAAGCAAGTTCTCCAGCATTTGCTCATTCAACTGCTCAGCAGTTAAATCCTCCAGGGCTACTTCGTCCTCCGACCCCGACTGCGTTTCATGCGTATAAAGGCCGGTTAGCTCCAGGTAGGGACCAATATAAGGGAGCAGGGTTTCACGGTGATAATAACCGCCAACAATCAAAAAAATAACCAGTATAATAAACAGCATCTTCTGTCTGTTGTCCATAGTATTAGCTCCCTGTTATTTTCCAGTTTTCCTGAATAATTCTAATTCTTTTTCTTATTTTCTCACTTTCATCACGATTTGTCAGCTCCAAAGCCTGTTTGAGAATATTAAGCGCCGCTTGAAAATTAGCTTCCGATACTTCCAGGCGAGCCAGATCAAGCATAATCTCAATGTTTTCAGGTTCACATTCAAGCGCCCAGTCCAGAAAGCGACGGGCCGTCTTATAACCGGCACAGTGATAGCTGGCATTGCCCAGCAAGCGGTAATACCCGCCATTTTCCAGGTTTTCCTCAACCGCTTTTAACGCCTCACCGGCAGCCTTTTCCCACTCCTGGCGGGCCATATGAATTTTAGCTTTAATATATAAATAAGGGCCGTAATAAGGATTTATATCAAGAGCGCGATGGATGTGATCCATCGCCCAGAAATAATTATCTTCCTCAAGATAAATCCGGGCCAGCATAGCGTTAGCCCGTTCAATCCATTTTTTTTCGCGGGTCATATTTAAAATTTTTTGAAATCGTAAGCGGGCACTCTCGTATTCCGATTTTTCAATCTCTTTTTTCCCTTTATAATAAAGCCACTCCAGAGCCTCGACGGTTTCCATAATTCAAAATCGAACCGGGGGATGCGCATCCTCTATATCCCCATTAGAAATATCGGGCTGATCAAAAAACAGCTCCGGCTGCATTTTTTCCAGAAAATCATCCGCTTCACCGGCCGGTAACCGGCGGCGGACCGGGTCAACCCTGTCACCGGTTCTATGGTATAAATAGTACCCCGGGTCAGCGGCAGGCCGGGAAGAAGATTTCGGTTTTTCAGGTTCAGTATCTATTTTTTCTTCAACAGGTGGGGGGGGTCTTTCGATTCCTCCGATTCCTTCGATTCCTCCGATTCCTCCGACTCCTCCGACTCCTCCGACTCCTCCGATTTCTCCGATTCATCCGACTCTTGTTCGGCTTGCCTTAATTTTTCATCAACTTCCCGGCGTCGGCGCTCATCCTCGGAAACCTCTTTTTCAGGAACCGAGCTTTTTTCATTTTTTTGCCCGGGATCAGGAGCAACTTCTTCAGGCTCCGGTCTTTCTTCCTTTGCTTCTGGTTCGCTGGCCTCGCGCCGATCAATCTCAAGCGGTTCAAGCTCTACATCACGCGAAACGAACATATCCCTGTGTTCTCGTTCCAGGGCAATAAGTCTGTTTCGCATCCCCAGCAAAGCTGCGGCCCGGTCCACATCTATCTGCATCCTATGTTTGCTGAACCAATCTAACCGGACCTGCCGCCGGCGGGCGGGAGAAAGCGAACGCCACCATGTAGCCAGACGGACCGGCGGTTCCCTATCAACGGGTATATATCCCCACCGGTATTTAGCCCCTAACTGGGCCGCAGTATGTTCGTGAAAATCTTCCATCTCCCGCAGCAGCCGGACCTGATCCGATTCCGAAAGAGAATTAAAAAACTCACGTTTGATATGCAGCTGTCGCAGCACTTCTTCATCCAGCTGGGCCTGTACAGGAGCGGGTAAAAAATGAATAAAAAGTAGGAACACTCCAAAAAACAGCAGCCACTTTTTGAATTTGAAAATACTCTTCCAAAAAACCATCATTGCCTGATATCGGGTCAAGCCCGGCACATGTTTTATTGAACTGACAGGCCAATTTGCAGGGGGGATTTTCTGGATTCCGGTTTTCACTGTTTTCACCACTCTGCGGGCTTCCGGCATCACTGCGTCCATGGGAAAAAACGCCGAAATAATGAGCAGGGGTTTTCGAAGTGAATTCATTTCATTTTTCCTCCCTGTTTGCAGAGCTGTAAGTCGGAGCCTGAATAATTTTTTCAGGGCCCGGATAAGGAGCTGAAAAAGATGCGCTCAAAAACCGTGGGCTGGACGGCCAGACCCCGGTTGGAAATTCCCAGTCCTCAAGTTTCACGACAACATCAGCAAGTGTCTCCTCAACTTCCCCGATTTCACGGAGACAAAACCCATAAAACACAGAGCCATAAACACGACATATTTGAGAGTCTCCAAGGTTATCAGAAAGCAACCTGGAAATGCTTTTTAGCCAGCTATCCAGCTTCTTCTTACCTATTTTAACACCGATTTTTTCAAAACCGGGCACCTGAAAATGCCAGATGGTAACCTTTGCGGGGTTTTCTCTTAAACATTCTGCCAGCATTTTTTTCCAGTTTTTATAGACCGGAAAGTTACTGATCGCATCCAGCCTGGCTTTATGCTGCCAGCTTTCCAACTCCCCGAGTAAAACAAATCGCCCGCCGACCGCGGTATGAACAGAATCAAGTGTTTTTTTGATTTTTTTCGAAAACTGCTGATCAGGTTCCTGGAAAATAACTACAAACCCCTTCAGCTTTGTTTGCTTGAACATTCCAGAAACAAATAAACTTCTCACCCCCACAGGTGCTTCGTAACCATCAATATGATTAACATCCGGAAAAGAAAGCAATCCGCTATCACGAGCCGAATTCTTCAGCCGGCGAACCAGGGTGTCATCAATATCAACATTTACAGTGGGTTTCCCCGGTCCCTTATAATGAACGAGCTGAAACCCGTTATTATTCCACCAGTAAAATCCTGCCCCATGAATATTTAACTTTTCTACCAGCCGGTTTACAAAAAACCGGCAGCTTATACGGAGGTCGGCTTCCTCCGGGAGTTCCAGCAGCGAAAACAGTTCCAATCCTTGATCACGCTCGTTTTTCAGACGACGAAGATAATTGGCCACCTTCAATATCTGACCGAGCTGTTTAAACAAAAGTTTCAGAATCCGTTCCTCATCCTCAGTAAAAAAACCCGGTTCAGAATGATCAAGCACTACAACCCCCATCAACTTTTCATCAGCATAAACCGGACCGGCAAGGAGCGAGCGAACCCCGGTCTGACCGAATCGGTCAAGCTGGCTTCCGGCAAGTGATTCTGTGCGTAAATCTTTTATTCTAAGTATTTTTTCACTTTTAAAAATCCAATTCAAACACTGTTCATAAAGTTTCCTGCGGGCCGGGGGGGCCACTTTTTCTAATTTTTTACCGCCTTTTGTATAAAAATCGATATTTTCGGCGGGAATAAAATCAGTCACTATTTCAAAAACCCGCTGCAGTATATCCCGATAACTTCCCCCGGACAGCGGGTTTATCTCATAAAGTTTTTCTATTATTCGAATCTGTTTCTTATTCTTCACCAGCCGGCGGACCGAGTGATCAAGTACCATTAACT
The DNA here is from genome assembly GCA_046546195.1 of bacterium. Classification (GTDB taxonomy): domain Bacteria; phylum T1Sed10-126; class T1Sed10-126; order T1Sed10-126; family T1Sed10-126; genus CAYTSZ01. The sequence continues at coordinate 4,771 of JBKGYI010000091.1, forward strand.
GCTGAACCTGTTCGTTAAATATTTTCATCTCCCGATCATCCGGCCGCTCATTTTTTTTCCATTCAAGCGCAAGGACCCCGATCAGCTCCCCACCGTATTTAATCGGACTGAGCCAGACATGACCCAGTTCAACCGGCTGCAGATGGTACTGCAGGTTACGCCAGTCCAGCTGATTGCCCGGTATTTTTAATTTTTCCTCATGGCGCAATACCCAGCCTATCCCCTGGCCGATATCAGGTGAGAAAACACAATCTTCTTTTATCTCACCGACTTTATTTATCAAATAACCCAGAGTCGCTTTTTTAGAGCGAACATGAAAATAAAGCAGGTTACAAAACCCAAGCTGTTCCGACTGGCTGTTGAAAAAACTTGTTATCAGTTTCTTAACCAGTTCACGCGGATCCTCTGATTGTTGCTCCCGTGATTGAAAAAAAAGTAATTGATCAGAGTTCCGAGAAATCGGTTTGTCCACACTCTTTTTAGATTCGCCGGACTTGATTTGCTTTTCCTCTCCCCTATTTTCACGGGCCACAACTATGAAATAAGGAACACAGATAAAAACCGCCCAAACAAGCGGATCCAGGGCGCTGAGACTCCGGGCCGGGAATAACAGGTATAAACGATCAGCCAGCACAGAAAAAATGGCCGGAATAAGGGCAAAGTGTTTCAGTTTGAGGCCGGCCAGAACAAGCAGAACCAGAATCAGAAGGCGCAGCAGCCAGACTCGCCCCGCCGGCAAAAAATAGGCCAGTGAAAGCACCAATCCGGACAGCAAAAAAGTTATCCAATAATCACTATATTTACTTATCATTAGTAGAAATTTCCTCCAGAAGCCCGGCCAGAACACCGCAATCACTGACAACTGTTTGCGGACTGTTATAGCGGGACATAAAACCTTTTAAAATATAAAGCCCGGGCAGCATAACAGCCCCCCGCCCCGCTGAAATAACCGGGTGTTTTTCTATTTTAGAAAAATTCATACCCGCAAACTTCTCAATCAAATCATTTACCCGGGTCTGTTCGATTTGCGAACCATGAACAACTTCAGGCTGATAATTTTCCAGACCTTTCAAATATGCCGCGGCGGTTGTCCCGGTTCCTCCAACCACAATCAGCGGTGCGACAAAATCATCAGTTGCCTCCAGGGCTTGTGAAACTTCATTTTTAATAATTTCCACCGCTCCGGAACCATACTTCCGACTGGCGGCCACTTTTTCTTTAAGTGCTACAACCCCGAGATCCAGGCTGAGAAGATTTTTAACCCCCGTTTTATCATAAAATATTACTTCCGTACTTCCGCCGCCGATATCAATTATTATTCCCCGCTCAAAATGGGGCAGCGAACTTTTAACACCAAGATATGTCAGACGGGCCTCCTGACGCCCCTCC
>JBKGYI010000092.1:0-6133 GCA_046546195.1 bacterium
CAGCTTCTTGCTAATTTTCGTCGCAACCAGGTTCATATTGCAATTGTTGTTGATGAATATGGAGGAACCAGTGGAATCATCACTATGGAAGATCTTATTGAGCAGATTGTTGGTGAAATCCACGACGAGTATGACGAACGGCGCGACTGGATTCGTCCCCTCGAAGAAGGTGCTTTTATCATTGATGCTCGCATTGATCTCGATGACCTTGAAGATTATCTGAATGTTGAACTGCCCACCGAAAGTTATGATTCGCTCGGCGGGATGCTAATCGAAGAAATGGGGCGTATCCCGCGCGTTGGCGATGAGCTGACCCATAAAGATTTTATTTTTGAGGTCGTATCCGCTGATGTAAAGAGGGTGAAAGAGGTAAAACTTTTGCTGCCGGCTGCTCCGGACAATAACGAGCCCCCCGAAGGAAACGAAGAGACTGAAAAGGAATAATGGGTTATTTTGATGCCCGGGGGATTATCCTCCACCGCCGGAATCTGTTTGAAAATGACCAGGAGGTAATTTTACTGACCGAACGGGGAGGTCTTGCCGTTCGCGCTCCCCATGCCCGAGGCAGTCAGAAAACATACTGCGGCCGGCTTGAAGCTCCCAACCGGGTTCATATGCGTCTTTACAGGGCCCGGCCGGATTCTTTCTGGACTCTAACTTCAGTTGAACTGGAAAACGTCTATTCAGAGTTGCTCCATCGTGATGATCTTCGGTATCATCTCTGGCCGCTGCTTTCCCTGTTTCGCGATCTTTTCCCCGAGGGGGAAAAACCGGGGAGTTGTTTGCCGCGGTTGGTAAAAGCATTCGATTATCTCCAGAAAGAATATTTTCCTCCCGAGCTGGTGGTTGACCGTCTGTTGATTAACATTGCCCGTGAAACCGGTATAGCCCATTCACTTCAGCAGTGTAGCAGTTGTGGCGCAGAAAGTTCGAAAAAATGGCGACTGTTTCCGGAAACCGGGTTGCTCTGCCATAAATGTAGCCCTATGTTGTCCGAGCGTGAATACCCGGTATCTGACTCCGTGGTTGAATTGTACAGGAAACTTTTTAACTTAAGCTGGGCAGATGTTGTTTCCTGTAGTTTTAACCCGGAGACACTTGTGGAACTGGAACAACTTATGTACCGTTTTTTTCACTACCATTTTGATATTTCTCTTAAAACACTTAAAATTCGAAACCTGCTGTGATTAAGCTGTAAACTTACCGGATTTTTATTTAAAATAAATGGTATAGATTGTATTCTTGTGAGGTTCTATTAATAAATATTTTATCGTTTTCCCCGGTAGCCAGAGCTGTCAAACCCGAACGAGATGCACACGGAACCTTCTAATGATCATTCCGGCCCCTGACGCACAAGGATGTGCTAATACTGCGGGCACAAGGATGTGCAGGAGCAGTGAGACGCACAAGGATGTGCTAATACTGCGAGCACAGGAGTGTAAGAGCAGTACGCCCCGGAATCCAGAATATTTTACGATTTATGAACCTATGGCAAGGAGTTTTTTAGATGGATTTTAACCAGATACAGTTAACCCTGCATGATTACTGGCAGAAACAGGGCTGTCTGATTGCTCAGCCCACCGATATTGAGGTGGGGGCGGGAACATTTAATCCCCATACTTTTTTGAAAGTTCTGGGTCCCGACCCTTACCGTGTCTCCTATGTTGAACCCTGCCGCCGTCCCGCTGACGGGCGTTACGGTGAAAACCCCAACCGGCTCGGTTATTACTATCAATACCAGGTTATCCTGAAACCGTCTCCGGAGGACATCCAGGATCTGTATCTTGGTTCGCTGCTCGAACTGGGTATAGACCCCGCTGTCCATGATATTCGTTTTGTGGAGGACGACTGGGAATCGCCGACTCTTGGCGCCTGGGGGTTGGGCTGGGAGATCTGGCTCGATGGCATGGAAATTACCCAGTTTACTTATTTTCAGCAGGTAGGTGGGGTTGACCTTGACCCTGTTTCGGTTGAACTTACCTACGGCATGGAAAGAATAGCGATGTACCTGCAGGAGAAAGAAAACGTTTTTGATATTGACTGGAATTCTACAACCAGTTACGGAGATATTCATCTTAAAAGCGAGCAGGAGTATTCACGTTATTTTTTCGAGACGGCTTCACCGGATTTTTTGCGCCGCCAGTTTGAAGAGTATGAAGCCGAGGTTGAAAACTGTCTGGCCGAAGAGCTGGTAATGCCTGCTTATGATGGGGTGATGCGGGTTTCGCATCTTTTCAACAGTCTCGAAGCCCGGGGCGTGCTGAGTGTTTCCGAGCGAACAGCTTTTGTCGGCCGGGTGCGGCGGCTGGCCAATAAAACCGCCGAACTTTATCTGAAGACCCGATACGGTGTTGGGGAAGAGGAGGCTGATCAACAATGAAAAAAGTTCTTATTGAAGTTGGGTGTGAAGAAATTCCGGCCCGGATGCTTGCTGATGCAGTGCTGGAACTTGAATCTAAAGTGGAAGACTGGATTGTGGAAACAAATATCGTCCCCGATTATCCGTCCGGCGGTTCCCGGTTTGCTGTCCACGCTACTGCCCGGCGGATGGTAATCGAAGCGCAACTGCCGGAAAAACAATCAGATACTGTTGATGTGATTAAAGGCCCGCCGGAACATATTGCTTACCGGGATTCCGAACCCACCGGGGCCCTGCAGGGTTTTTGCCGCCAGAATGGAATTGAAACTTCGGAAGTTGTTGTTGAAGAATTGGACGGGGGGCATTATGTGGTTGCTCGCAGGACTATCACCGGTCGTTCCCTCGAGGATTGTTTGAAACAGGACATCCCCGCTCTGTTTACCACCCTCTCCTGGCCGAAGAAGATGCGCTGGGAGGAAAGCGGTCTGAAATTTGTTCGCCCCCTGCGCTGGTTGCTGGCACTTGTTGATGATAAACCGATTGACCTTAATATTGGTCCCTTGAGTTCGGGCAATAAATCTCGAGGGTTAAGGTTCGGTAAAAATAGTCTTTTCGAAGTTCAAGATACGGATAAATATTTTGAGACACTAAAGAAGGAAGGGATTATTGTTTCCCTCGATGAACGTAAAACTGTAATTCATATGGAGGCCCAAAAAAAAGCAGAATCCCTGGACGGAGAAGCGCTTTTTCCCGGCGATATCCTGAACGAAGTCACCAATCTTGTTGAGGCGCCGACTGTGTTTGTCGCTTCTTTCGAAGAGGAATTTCTGCAGCTTCCTGAACCTGTGCTTGTTGAGACGATGGTTTCCCACCAAAAATATTTTCCCGTCGTGGCTAAAAAAGAAGGTTGTTTGCTCCCCAGATTTATTGCGGTTAGAAACGGGGGTTCAGAGGGATTGGAGACTGTTCGCCGCGGTAATCAGCGTGTCCTGCGTGCCCGGCTTAATGACGCCCGTTTTTTTTACGATAAGGATCTGCAGCGTGATTTCGAGGCTTATCGCGAGGATTTACGTGGCGTTGTTTTTCAAAAAAAATTAGGTAGTCTTTATGATAAAACTGAACGGCTGGCAGCTCTTGCCAATCAGTTGCCGGCCCCGGCCGGACTTGATCGTCTGGCCCGGCATTGCAAAAATGACCAGGTGACCGAGATGGTTGATGAACTACCCGCTCTGCAGGGAGTTATGGCTGGAATTTATGCCCGTGAATCGGGATGGACAGCCGCTGACTCCCGGGTCATCGAAGAACATTATCTTCCCTCCAGCCGCGAGGGAAAACTGCCGGCCAGCGAATCGGGTTGCTGGCTGAGCCTGATTGATCGACTTGACACACTTGTTGGTTTTTTTGCCCTCGGTGAACGACCCAGCGGAGCTAAAGACCCTTACGGACTTCGCCGTGATGCCCTGGGCTTGCTGCGGGTTATTCTATCGTCTCAACTGGATATTGATCTCAAACAGGCTTTGAAAACAACAATCGATATTTACCGCCAGCAGGGGATTAGTGTTGCTCCGGAAGATCTGTCCGAGCTGCAGGATTTCCTGAGAGATCGACTTTATCACTGGCTCTGTGAGAGAGAATCACTGCCCGCCGATCAGGTGGCGGCAGTTACTGATGTTTTCTGGTTTAAACCGCTTCTTGCCAGCCGCCGGTTGAAATGGCTGGCCGACTGGAAAAATAAAAAACAGTTCGATAAGGTTATCACCGCGGCTCAGCGAGTTGTTAATATAAGCTCCGGTGTTTCGCGGAGCGAACCGGATCCACAGCTTTTTGAAGTGGAGGAAGAACGGGCGCTCTGGCAGTTTTTCAAACAAAAAGATGGTGAATTAAACCAGGCCCTGCAGAAGCAAAAACCGCAGCAGGTGCTTGAAATACTGGCTTCGTTCAAAAAACCGGTCGATGAATATTTTGAACAGGTGATGGTAATGTGTGATGACCAAAAACTGCGCGAAAACCGTCTGGCTATGTTACGTGAAATTAAAACAATTTTTGATCGGGTAGCTGATTTTTCAGCAATGTGAGATAATCGGGGTGGCGAGATGTTTGCCGGCCGAACAGCAAGATTTATAATTGGAATGCAGGTGATTTTAAATGCGGGATCGAATTGATGTTATTATTAAGCAGGTCCGGGAATATTTAAAACAGGAAAATGATGAAGGGCTCCAGAATATATTTCAAATCAGCCATCCTTCCGATCTTGCCGGGGTTCTCGAACGTGTTGGTTCCCAGCAATCAGCAGAGCTTTTCGCCAGAATGCCGGCCGGGAAAAAAGTGGAGGTCTTATCTCTGCTTGCCGGCGCTATTGCCGCCGCACTTCTGGAAGAGATTGACGACCGAGAAACTGTTAAGCTTATCTCCTCCATGTCGCCGGAGAGGGCGGCTGATATTTTCCTTACATTTGCCCCCGAGCAGCGGGAACGGTATCTGACACTTATTAAAGACGAACAGTTTCGGCGGACACTGGTTGATCTTATCTCATATCCCCATGATACGGCCGGTGGAATTATGACCACCGATTTCTTTGCCGTCGATGAAAAACAACCGGTTGAGAAGACCCTGGAGCAGTTGAAAGAGACAGCGGTTGACCAGGAATCGGTCAACTATATCTATACTCTCAACGAGGACCATGGTCTGTCCGGGGCTGTTTCCCTGCGCCGCTTGTTGCAGGCCGACCCCTGGGATGAACTTCGTGAATACGCCTGTCGTGATCTGTTTAAAGTTCTTGTGGATGACGACCGGGAAAAAGCCGCCCGCTTGATAAACCATTACGATCTGCTTGCTCTGCCGGTTATTGACCACCAGGGCCGGCTTTGTGGTGTGATAAGAACCAGTGAGGCGGCCCGGATAATGGAGAGTGAATTTACCGAGGATCTCTACCGTCAGTTCGGGCTTGCTCCCAGCCGGGAGCTGGAAACCGAATATGGGATGAACCCGATGCGCAGCAGTCTGTGGAGCGATCTTGGTTTGCGTTTGCCCGGGCTGATTATAGTCTGTTTTGCCCTGCTGGCTGTGGCAATTGTTAGTGGTTACTTTGAAGCTTTTCTGCTGGAATATATCGAACTTGTTTTTTTTATACCACTTGTTGCTGCTCTCGGCTCAACCGCGGCCGCCCAAACGGCTGTTGTTTTTACCAGGGAACTTTCTCTTGAACATTTTGATATTAGCCGTTTCTGGAGCTATCTATTTAAAAAAACCCTGGGTAGCGGTTTTATTCTTGCCCTCTTTTTAGCTCTGTTTTCAGGCCTCTGTATCTGGGTCTGGCAGGTGTATGTTCGCCTGTCGGATCCGACAGGGTTTGCTGTTTTGCTGGCGGCGGTTGTCTCCGCGTCTGTTTTTATAGCGATGCTTGTCGCTTCACTCGGTGGTTTGCTTTTGCCCTATATTTTCTATAAGTTATCTGCTGACCCCGCAAATGTAAGCAATCCTCTGCTGCGCGGCATTTTTGACCTGGTGGCGGTAGTTGTCTATCTTGTTGTGGCGTTATTGGTTTTAAACTCCTTTTAGCCGGCGATCCAGAACACAAAGCCCGCTATTGCGGGCAAGCGACCGCAGGGAGTGCGACCCGGAATCCAGAAGGGTTTGGGGTTATTTATAAAAAGGTGGATATCACCGAAAAAGTCAACAATATCTGGATTGTAAGCAGAGCAATGACAACCATTTATCGTTCGTCATTCCCGCGAAAGCGGGAATCCAGCGGCGTTGACTTTACGGTTTTGAATT
>JBKGYI010000093.1:0-6123 GCA_046546195.1 bacterium
TTGTTTTACATTCCTCCTCCCAGAGAGCACTCCAGTGTTCATTAACGGATTCATCCAATTCCTTCGTCCGCTCTTCTACCGCTCTCATGGGACCGATATGAAACCCGGCGGTAGCAGCACAGGGCAAAACAAATATTGAAATTATTAAAAATAATCCAGTTTTTAAATTTTTGTTTATCATTTTTATTCCTTTAAAAATGTATGTTTAAACCAATGTTCAAAACAACATCCCAGCCCTCTTCGGCAACCATAGAAGCATCGTCTTCAAGGCTAACCTGGTGTGGGCCAACATCAAGCTTGAGCGAAGTATTATCCTCAAAATAAAGTTCTATCCCCTGGACAACTCCGGCCATAGTTCCATCGCCTTCTGATATTTCACCCTCGAAATTTATGTTTAAATATTCAAAACCCAGGTAAAACGTGCCCCGGTCAAAATGGCCCCAGTGGTAGTTAAAACGCGGACCGAATCCCCAGTTAGTTCCATCGAAATACCCTTTTAATTCAACCGAATGATTTATTCCGCTCCAGCCCAGACCAACCCCAGGGTAGTTAAAAGCAAGATAAATGGAGTTTCTTTGCGAAGCAGGCTGCGCGGATAAAGGCCGGGCCACACCACAAACCAGCAGCAGAGCCAGGACAGAAAACAACAAAATCAGCCGATTTTTGCACCACCGGTTAAAATACATTAACTCCCTCGTTCCTTTCCAATCAAAAAAACTAAAACAAACCCTCAATATCAAGTATCGACTCCATAACTGATTGGATTTAGCTCAAAATGAGGCAAAAGAGGAATTTAAGCGCTCGGCCAGATTAAATCACACACATTTTTAGCATTTATTACACGGGGTTAAAGCGGATTTATAACCGTTTAAGCAAACTTTTTTGATGCCAGCTTAGAGCCGCAGCTATAATTGTCCCCGTAAACAGCAGACTCATCATGAAACTAAAAATAAGGCTGAGATACGATTCTCCCACCAGGGAATAGTTTAACAGCTCGACCGTATAAGTCAGCGGCGACAGGTAGGAGGCAAAGCGCAGCGGCTGCGGCAGGTCGCCCAGGGGAACAAAAACTCCGCTTATGAAAATCAGGGGCAGACGAACCAGGTTGGAAAGCATCATCACATTGGACGGTTTTTCTGTCGGCAGAGCAGAAAACAGGCTGCCCAGGGCCGCGAAACAGAAGCTGCCTCCGGCAAGGCTGATAAACAGCAGTGGAAGTGAAAAAATATCCAGGGAAACAAACGCCGAAACCGCGAGGACAAGAAATACGGTCAGAGTTATTCCAAAAATAAAACCGGCCATTATATCGCCCAGTATTATCAGGTAAAAAGGGGCCGGGCTGGCAACCATCCGTTCCAGAGTTCGGGTTCGTGTCTCCCAGGGGGTGATATAGGGTCCCACCGAGGAACCGGTAAAAAACAGCGTAATCCCCAGGAAAGCCGGCATCAAACTGGCCACTGCCATCTGGCGGCCAAGAGCAAAGGCCAGGAACAGAAAAAACGGAAAAAACAGACCAAAAATAAGTACCGGCGGCTCCGAATAATAAATTTTAATGTTCTTCCAGGTGATTGCTGCTAACTGTTTAAAACGCAATTGCAGTTTTTTCATTTGCTTTTTCCTTTTTCCGTAAGTCTTACAAAAACATCTTCGAGACTCGGCGCATAACTATTTATTGATTTTATACTCAAATTATTTTTCCGGGCCAGATCGACAACAGCGAAACTGAGCTGTTCGATATTTTTCGTGTAGATCCTTATTCGTTCCCCGGCCACCTCCACTTTGTTTACATCCCGGTGCCGGTTTAACTCGCCGGCTAATTTTTGCCGCTCTCCTCCGCCGAATACAACTTCCAGCGATTGTGTTTCTTTAATCGTATTACGCAGATTTATCGGGCTGTCGATAGCCGCTATTTTCCCCCGGTTAATAATGGCCACGCGGTCACAAAGGCGGCTGGCCTCTTCAATGTTATGAGTCATCAAAAATATCGTTTTCCCATCACGGTTCAATTCAGAAAGAATATCCCGGATCAACCGGGCACTGCTTACATCCAGACCGCTTGTTGGCTCGTCCATGAACAGAAGCTGCGGTTCATGCAGGAGAGCCGAAGCCAGAACCACCCGCTGACGCAGACCCTTGGAAAGTTTGCGCGTTTTTATATCGGCCATCTCATAAATCCCGAATGTATCCAGCAGTTCATCGGAACGTTCTTTTATCTTTTTTTTACCCATTCCATAAAGGCGGCCCATGAAATAAAGGTTTTCGCGAGCAGTCAGTTCAAGATAGGTGTTTGAAACTTCGGGGACAATACCCAGCGATTCCTTGGCTTCCGACGCTTCTTTCTCAATGTCAAACCCCATTATTTTTACGCTGCCGCCGCTGGGCGGAAGCAGGCCGGTCAAAACCCGCACCGTGGTAGTTTTGCCAGCTCCGTTGGGGCCCAGAAAACCAAAAAACTCGCCCGGTTTAACGGAAAAACTGATATCATCAACAGCCAGAAAATCACCGTAATACTTGCTCAATGATTTAACCGAGATGGCAAACTCGGTATCAGTTCTCATGTTCATTAATACTTTCAATTAACTTCCTGGATAAACGCTCTGTCTTCTCCAGCGGCTTACGCCAGGCAGACAGACGCTCAAAACCTTCAGCGGTCAAACTATATGAACGCCGCGCAGGCCCCTTCCCGTCGGTTTCCCACTCGGACTCAACAAGTCCCTCTTTCTCAAGTTTCCTGAGCAACCGGTAAACACTCCCCGGTTCAGCTCCTTCTATGCCGAGCTCCTCTAATTTCTCAATCAGTAAATAACCATGAGTTTCAGCCTCAGCAATCAGCGTTAAAAGCGCCGGTTTCTTGAACCGCCCGGTCAGTGCAGGCGAACAGCCACCATGGCCACCACAACAGTTAGAATGTTCTCCACACATAATCATCACCCTTAAAAATCATCTATATGTCAATTACACATAGATGATACATACCAATTATTAACAGGTCAAGCTAATTGGAAAAAAATGTAACGAAAAGAGCAGAACAATCAGGAATCCATCCCCTGCTACTCACTTTTGATTCTCCGCTTTTACGCCCCGCCCCGCGCACCCTGCTCCCCGCACACCGATTACTTAAGGACAGAGGCCTTCCCACCGCCTTCACTTAATCCCTTTCCCCAGCAACCATTTCCAGAGAGGAACACAGCGAATTGTTCCTGATTTGTTATGCCATTCAACCTGCTCGATTCCCTCGTAATCTCCCGTCAGGAGTAATAAATTATCACATCCAAGCTTTTTGCGGGCGTGAAGAAGTCCCCGGACTTCGCGATGACGGGTTGATGGTTGCTCCAGATTCGAACAGACCTGGATTAAATGGGTCACTGTGGTTCCCTTTTTAACAACAAAATCGACTTCATAATTGTCTTTGTAATAAAAGAACTCCAGTTTTCCCGCCAGTTGTTGTTTTTTCAATTGAATGGCAACAAGATTTTCATAAAACCGACCTATGTCGGCTGAAAAACGAAATCCGACCGCAGATATTAGCCCGTTGTCGATAACATATATTTTTTTGTTTGCTCGGACCTGTTGCTTTGTTTTAAAAGAAAAACGCTGCACCTGGAAAAGGAGATACGTTTCTTCCAGATATGACAGGTATTTCTGTACCGTCTGGTCGCTACCTATGTCCGTAAAATTCGCGACCTTTTTATAGGCGATTGGATTACAAAAATTAGAAATAAAATGATAGGCCAACTGTTCCAGCGCTTCGGGGTAACGGATTTTATGGCGCGTGACAATATCCTTAAACAGCGTTGATTCAAACAGCGTTCCCATATACTGTTTTTCATCTATATCATGAATCAGGGGTTCGGGGTACCCTCCCCGCTGCAAATACATCTGGAAATGGGACTTTTTTTCCGCCGTCGTTAATTTATTGCCCACGTAATCCAGATATTCGGAAAAGGAAAACGGGAAAACAATAATCTTACTGTGGCGGCCGGTCAGGTGGGTTGCCAGTTCCCGGCTGAGCATACGGGCGTTGCTTCCGCTGATGACCAGGTTGCGACCCGCCCTCTGCAGTCGATTAACGAACAATTCCCACGAGTTCAGGTTCTGTATTTCGTCCAAAAACAGGACGTCTGGATTTTGATAAACCCGATCAATTGTGGCAATCAGATCGTCATAATTTTCCAGGTCAATCAGGGCTTCATCATCAAAATTACAGTAACCGAATGACTCCAGCTCATGCAGAGCAAAAAAACTTTTCCCCGCCCGGCGCGGACCGCTAATCACTTTAATAATCGGCTTTTCTCGATTTGTAAACGAAATATCCCTCGACACGTATGTCCTGGACCTGGTTTTCTCCAACTCCTGTTTTTGCCGTAAAACTACATCCCGTAGTACCATTTTAAACATCCTAACAAGCAATTTTATCCAAATTTGCTCAATACAATGTAAAAATAGAGCAAAATACCATAAAAATCAAGAAAAATATCTAACTAAATGAGCTTATCCCCCAAAAATTGTACCAGTCAGGCTTGTGTTTTTGTAGCCTCAACATTTTTTCTTCTCTTGATTTAACCCTTTTACGAGCAGATATCTTACTTTTTTCGCCCTGCTCCCAGCGCCCCGCGCTATTCACTTTTTATTCTCCGGTTTTGCTCCCTGCTCCACGCGCCACGCTCCCCGCACTCCAATTACTTAAGGATAGAGGAAATTTGCAGAGAAATGAAAAACGACACCTCCGTGCCGGGGATCGGAGGAAATTATTTAATTTTTGAGATAAAAGTGTGGATTTCTTTTTTTGTCCGGTCATGTACATCTTCAAATTTTCTGACTAAATATTTCATTTTTTTCCAGGTTAGCTCTATACCGTATGCGTTCACCCACACGTGGCGAAAAGCTAAAAGTTCCAGAAGATCTCGCCTTAATTTCTGGCTTATGACAGGATCTCTGGATTCTTTTTCTTGATTCATTTGCTGCAACAAATTTTTATGCCAGTTAGCACCCTGTGGCAATTTTTGATCCAGTTTTTGAGCAATCCTTTTAAAAATTCGTTCTACTCCCATGTAAAAATCATATAACCGGTTTGCAATGGCTTCTTTTTTATACCATTCCTTCTCGGGCGGACCGGTTTCGATATCAATTTCTTCCATTAACTCTTGAAATTTAACCAGTTCGGCATCAAGTTTTCTAAAGTTATTCTCTATAAAATCTTCCAGGTTTTTGATTTCACTCATTATTAATTTTCCTCGGTTTTATCCGGAAGTAAAAGCGCACGGGAAGGGTCTGAAATGATCTGCTCCGCTTCTTCAAAATCTTCGATTCTAATCAGGTCAAAATTAAATGAAATATTGCTGTGCTGTTTCTCATAAAAGGGTTCAAAAACATCAATCTCAAGGGCTGCCTGGGCGGAAAAGAGATTTTCGGGGGCTAACCCTTTGACTAAAAAATCGATATCCGATTCTTCCGTAAACATTTTGCCGCCATCTTCTACTAACGAACCAAACACATATACTTTTTCAACATTGAATTTTTTATATAGATAGGCGGCGGCCTGTTTTGACAGTTTTCGGGCAGATCCGATCAATTCGCTGCCGGCTCTGTCTTTGGCCTGAATCAAACTTATCCCGGCACCCGCATCATTTCCCCTGCGTTCAAAAGAAATATGTGTATCATAATCAAGCGCATCAAAAACTCTAAAAAGACGTTCGATTGTAAAACGATTTTCCCCACGTTCTATTTTATTTACAGCCTGTTTACTAATATCAAGCCTCCGGGCGAGATCCTTCTGCGATAATCCGGCCTCCTGACGCATTATTCGAATTTTCTTCCTCATTTTATCCGAAGGTGAATCCGATTTTATATTACTCATAAATATTACCTCCACCCCAAATATAGCACATTAACCCACTAAAGTAAACTTATGAGTTTACCGGAACCCTCAAACGATGAATTATATATTTTATTAGTTCCCACAAGCTTTAGAGAAAAAATACAACCACCATCTTACCCCGGGCGGATGCAAAAATTTTGATTTGAAGTGATTCCATCCTGAAAATATAATACCGGCGGGGAGCTTTTTATCAAAGTGTTTTCCGTACTGGAGGCCTGGTCCCCGAGGCTTGCTCCTTGTGTTTT
>JBKGYI010000094.1:0-6078 GCA_046546195.1 bacterium
ACACATGGAACCGCGGATGAACAACAAAGACGGAAGAGTGAGAATCAAAGTCAAAACCTTTTTTACCACAAAGGTAAAAGAGGTTTTGCGGTTTTTGCCCTTTTAGAAAATAACAACGGCGGTGTTTTTTATGCATCAGTTAATGAGCATCTTTGGTAAGGACCGCGCGGGACTGGTGGCCGGGATGACCCGGCTGCTTTATGAGCACCGGGCTAATTTGGGCGATCTGGAGATGACCAGGCTGGGGGGGATTTTCGCTCTGCTGGTCGAATTCCAGCTTCCAAAAGAGCAGGTGAAAAAACTTGAGCGGGCAATCAAAAATTTTGCCAGGGACGAAGATTTGAAAATAAATCTTGTCGATGCCTCCCCTTACGAAGATTCAACGACAAATATCCCGCCGAACACAATAATTTCAATCTACGGGGCCGACCGGCCGGGTATAGTCTGCAGAGTAACAGAACTCCTTGCTGAACGGGATATCAATATTTCAAATCTGGAAACCAACCTTGACGACCGGGATAATCTGTATCTGATGATTCTGGAAGCACAAAAACCGGACAATTTTTCCCTTTCCGTACTGGACAATAAATTGCAACAAATAGCCAAAGAACTCGGGATCAGCATAAAAGTGCGCCCTCTTGATCCGCCCCGGCTTTAATTTCAGGTGTTTAGCTAATGACTGTCCGAAAAATACTTACGATCCCCGATCCTCTTCTGAAACAGGTCGCCAATCCGGTCGAAGAAATTACTCCTCAAATAAAACATATCCTGAACGATTTAAGCGATACCACTGACGCCTCGCCGGGATTCGCACTGGCCGCACCACAGATCGGAGAAATGATACGGGCAATCTGTGTGGATGCCGGCCAGGCAAAAAGAAAAACAAAAACCCCGCACGGAAAAATTTTACTTATCAATCCCCGGATTATTGCTGAAAAAAAGCCTCAGATAAACCGCGAAGGATGCCTGAGTGTGCCCCAGTATACAGCCGATATCAGCCGCTATCAGCAAATAACTGTTGAAGGCCTAACAGCTAACGGTGAACAGGTTTCACTCGATTCAAAAGGCTGGGAAGCAATAGCCCTTCAACATGAAATAGACCATCTCGACGGAATACTCTTTCTCGATAGAATCGCTTCCATTAAAAACGACCTGTTCAAACGAAAAACCGGCTAACATCCTGCTGCATCAGATCCGGGAAAATATCCGACAAAAAAAGATTGAATGGTTCAAACAATCCTGCCGATACTATACTTTGAAACCGAAAATAGAAAACTACTCTTAAAGGGAGGTGGTCGTAATGAGCGAAGAAGTAAAATTTGATTTTTCCAGTGACGCCGCGGCTCGGGAAAGCATGACCTGTTACATCCGTAAACACTTTTCCGACCTGCTTGGTGATAAGATCAAGTTACTGGACGCACCTAATGGTATCGAACTGCTCCACCAGGAAGTGCGCAGCATGATTCGCGAGCAGGGTATGTCTGCTGAGGAACTTATTAAAGTGGCCTAATCTTATCTTATATATTCCACATATACTCAGCAATAAACAAAAGCCCGGAACCAATCGGTTCCGGGCTTTGTTGTTTTCATAATGCCTGTCGCATAAATCACCACAAGCCAGATTTATACAACAACCCCTCTAATCCACGTAATTCGTTATAACAGCCTTCAATCACAGGAGGCAACATTCTAACCCTGCTGTCTCTGGCCGTTGTTTGGCCGGGAAAGTTATTTTTTCGCGCCCCTGCACATTCTCTTGCTTACATCCACTACTTTATACTAATGCTTTACGGTAAAAAATTTCTCCATTTTTCGCTTAAACCAAGCTCTTCTATCATTACCTGAAGCTCTTTCCGGGTGACCTCAGTCAGGGGTATCCCCTCTTCGCTTCGTTTCTGACGGGCGAGGTATTCCTTCTCGCCGGCGGTGTAGATTCTTTCTTCGCCGGGAGCTTTTTTAGAATTGCGCAGACTGCGCAGGATATCCCCGGTTGTTTTCTTAACCTCTTCCAGTGGCCGAAAGAAAGAGACATCAATCGCAATAAAAAAATGCCCGAGGTTCTGTTTAGCCGGTTTTCCCTCTTTAACATCGGAAAGCGCTTTCAAAAAATTGGCTCCCGAAAGAGCAGCCGAAAGTATCTCCACGGTGGCCGCATAACCATATCCTTTATGCCCGCCGCTTTCTTCGCCAATACCACCAAGCGGAGCCAGGGCCGCGCTACCGGCAACCAGGTCTTTCAGTATCTGACCCGGATCGGTTTTTGCCTCCCCGTCCTCACCGATCACCCAGCCTTCGGGCAACTCTTTACCGAGCCGGTCGTAGGTCTCCACCTTGCCGCGCTGAACCAGGGAGGTGGCACAGTCGATTAAAAATGGAAACTCCTCATCACTGGGGATCCCGAAAGTAAGCGGATTGGTTCCCATCATGTTCTCCACACCAAAAGTGGGCGCCACCGCCGGGCGGGCGTTAGTCCCGGTCACCCCTATCATATCCTGATCAGTCGCCATCCGGGCGTAGTAACCGGCGATTCCGTAATGAGTCGAGTTTCTGACAGTTGTCATCCCGATCCCAAATTCAGCCGCTTTATCAATCGCGGTCTGCATCGCACGATGGGCAATAACCATCCCCATTCCAAATCCGCCGTCGAATACCGCAGTAGCACCGCGGTCACTAACAACTTCGATTTCGGTCTGCGGGTACTGGATACCATCCTTTATAGCATCGTAGTATTTCTGTTTCAATCGCGCCACCCCGTGCGAATCTATACCTTTCAAATCCGCTTCGATTAAAACATCCGCACACAACTCGGCCTCACCGGCGGGCACGCCAAGCCCCTTAAAAACATCCTGCATCAGCTCTTTTAATTTACCTGCATCCACTTTATAAAATTGTTCGGTCATCATTTACGAGTTTTTATTAAAAACTCTTTCCTCCTCTGCTTTTTTGATCAATTTGCCCTACTATTGTAATATTTGAATCGTATCTCTTGAAGAGAATTACTTAATATGGTGTAATTATTAGCTTCGAAATAATAATAAAGTGGTAAAAATCTTAACAGGGAGTTAATGACATATGACTTTTCAAGAATCTGATTTCCCAGAACTGCTCAAGCGTATAGAGCAGATAATCGAAAGCACCGCGGATGCAACGGTTGCTGTAGAACTGATCCAGGAGATTTTGCGCACTTACAAGCAGGTACCGCTCTATCCCGGTATTGTAAAACTCGTATCCTTTGGGATGGTCGAAGATATTAAAGCTGAGGAAATAAAAAAAGGTGACCTGGTAACTTTGAACCAGGACAGCAAACACGTGACCGGCAGAGTCACGGCTAACAACAACGGTGAGTTGACTCTTACAGCGGTCACCGAATCAGAAAAGAAAACGGAGAAAACAGTAAACACTGCTAACTTTGAAACCTGTCAAAAAATAAAACCGGATGCATTGAAAAGAGAATGGCCGGAACTATATTTTGGGGAGGAAGCCCAATGAGCACAATCAAACTGCAAAACGGAGAAATTTATCTTATTCAGGGGCCTGTAAACATTAAGGTTCAGACCGGCGAAGTAGAGGTTGTCGGGGCACGAATCAGCGATGGCAACAATATGGAAATTCCGCGCGGAAAAACAATTCCTGTGGAAGCCCTGGCCAAAACAAAATTAATAATCGAAGGACTCCAGGACAGAGAACCGGAACTGCTGGGCAAACGCAGCATCCCCCAGAGCTGGGACGAACTTGTCGGCGAAATAGAAGCAAACCGGCCCAGCTGTGTGCTGGTTTTTGGTGAAATGGACACCGGGAAAACATTTTTCTCCACTTATCTGACCAACAGACTGCTTGAAACTTTTAACGGGGTTGCCGTTATGGATTGTGACCTCGGACAGAGCGATATCGGCCCGCCAGGAACAGTCGGTATGACAATTTTTAACGAACCGGCGGTGGCCCTTGATACTGTAGACTGGGACGAGCTAGCTTTTGTAGGTGCCCACTCACCGGGGTTACACATGGTTCCCTTCCTGAGTGGAATCCGGCGGCTGGCCGACCGGGCGCTTGAACAGGCTGATATTATTATAGTTGATACCACAGGCTGGGTTCAGGGTGACGGAGGCCGTACAGTAAAACAGGGAAAAATCGACATGCTCAATCCCGATAAGATTGTCCTGCTGCAAAAAGAAGAAGAACTGGAACATCTTGTCTGTACTGTTGGCGAAGAGCGGGTTAAACGGGTTAAAGTTTCCGATAAGGTAACTCCAACCCCCCCTTCCGAGAGAAAAGGTCTGCGCGAACGCAGTATGAAAAACTATCTGAAAGATGCTTCCTTAAAAACAATCGATCTTGAAGAATTCGGGCTGGAACGCACTTACTTCGGCAGCGGACGGGAGCTGGATCTTGAAATCCCCGGTATCCTGCACGCCGAAAAACTTTCCGCCTGGGAAGGTGTTCTCGTCGTAGCCAACGGCGAACTAAGCGCCGAAGCTCGTGAAGCTCTTTCTGACTACGGGCAAATCCGGCTCATCAAACCCGGCGGCGAAAAAGGAGTGCTGATCGGTTTTACCAGCGAGCACGATGTTTGCCTCGGCCTGGGAGTCATTGAATCAATTGATTATAAAAACAAGGTGATGAAAGTCCACACCCCCCTGGAAAATCCCGAAGAAGCTTTCCGGATTCAGTTCGGATCCCTTCGATACAAACCCAACGGGAACGAAAACGGTTTCATAGAACCGGGTATGCTCTAAATTAAACGGCTCCTGAATTATTTTACCCCTTTATTTGTAATCAGGATTATACACGGGACACGATGAAACAATTTTTATCGTGTCCCGTTTGCTCACTATACAATAAAACAGATGGTCCGGCAGTATTTTCAGCACCTTTTGCTCGTGAGTATCTATTTATATCTCCTTACTTACGTTTCTCTTTTAAAATCAGTGAATTTAATTCATTATTTATCAAAGTTTCGTATAATAGTTTTCAGTGCTTAACAGGAGGTTTGTAAATATGTGCGGGCAGGACGAACGTTTTTTTGATAAGGAACAGATATCTCTGCGCAGGGAACTGCAGAGTCTGATCCAGACAGACGGTATCTGTACCATGAAACTTTCCACAGAAGACGCCGGAATGCCCTTCGACGATATCCTGGAACGACACCGTCTTTTTGGCGACCTGCTGCCAATTCAATTAAAAATCGGCGGGCCGGAAGCACGCAATGATATGCGCACCGGGGTTGCGATCGGCTGCCGCTCACTCATTGCTCCCATGATTGAATCCCCCTACAGCTTGAGAAACTTCCTGGAAGCCTGCCAGGAAACACTGGGCCCTGAACGTTTCTCTTATATCGACAAACAGATCAATATAGAAACCATCCAGGGTGCTAATCAGATCGAAAACATCCTGTCCTGTCCGCAGGCCAAACAGCTTGTCCAGATCACTATTGGACGCCATGATCTCTGTCGCTCAATGAAGAAAAAACCAAACCATCCCCTGGTTTTAAAAACGATTAAAAACATTGTCGACTGTGCACGCAAACATAGTCTAAAAACTTCCGTTGGTGGTAGAATAACCCCCGGCGATGCGGAAATGATCGCCCGCGATATAAAACCTGATAAAATAAATACCCGCGAGGTTGGTTTTAACGTATCAACTCCACAACTTGCCGGCAAAATAACCAGCAGAATTATAGACTTTGAGGTCAAACTACTCGAGCACGAACGCAGCTTTTACCTGAGAGAAGAAGAACGACTCAGCGAAAGAATTACTAAGCTCCGCGGACGTCATAACAGATGAAAAAAATTCTGATGATAATCGGAGCCGGCGAAATGCAGGTCCCTGCAATACAGCAGGCCCGGCAGATGGGGTTAACCACGGTTGTCCTCGATTATAATCCGGAAGCTCCCGGCATGGCCCTGGCCGATTATCCCGTTGAAATGAGTACCCGCGATTTCGAAGGATGTGTGCGGGTGGCGCGCGGTTTCCCGCACGGCAATATCGATGGTGTGATTACGGTCGGCACAGACGCCTCACTTTCCCAGGCCGCTGTCGCCGAAGCTCTCGACCTGCCCGGGATAAAGTTCAATACTGCCG
>JBKGYI010000095.1:0-6077 GCA_046546195.1 bacterium
TCCCAGATCACCAACTCCGCGGGTAACAACCAGCCGGATATAACCGCTGTGAATATCATTTTCACGGCAGGTCTCCAGAACAGCCTCCATCATTTTCTGCGGGCTGAGTGGTATAGCTAACTTTAACACTTTTGCCGATTTATAGAGGCGATCAATATGTTCTTCTAATTTAAACACAATCCCCTCGTAAGCTCTTATTCCTTCAAAAACTCCATCTCCGTATAAAAGTCCGTGGTCAAAAACACTCACTTTCGCTTCCGTCTCAGGAACAAACTCGCCGTCCAGCCAGATAGTTAAACCCGCCATAAAAATCTCGCTCCTTTTTCAAAAATTAATTTCCATAACATTCGATTGCGTCCACTCCAGAAATCCTCCACTACCGGGAGGGGAAATGGCTCGCCTGCCCGATTCACCCCTCCTCTGTATTTCCCCCTGCCCACTTCGTTTCGCGAAGCGGAACCCGGAAGAAAAATTTTAGGGTAAATCCGATATCTTATTTTACCTAAAATCCACAATTACATAAACTTTCAAGCTCAGTTTAACAGAACCCCCCGACAAATTTAGCTCTCTGCCGGCGGACGGTAGCGGGGCCCCGACCACTTTTGTATCTCATAGACACTTCCCAGTGATTCAGCCAGAACAGGGTCGTGGGTGGCCACCAAAAGCGCCGCCTCCTCTTCTTCAACCAGGGGCAGCAGTAAATCCATCAGTTTTTCGCTGGAACCACTATCAAGATTGCCTGTTGGCTCATCGGCTATCAGTAAAACGGGATTATGCATCAAAGACCGGACCACCGCCACCCGCTGGCGTTCGCCGGTTGATAATTGCCCCGGTAATGAATCCGCCCGGGCTGTTGATAAACCCAGCGACTCAAGTAACTCCTTAAACCTCTGCCATATCTTTTCTTTTCCCCAGCGGCAACCGCTGAGGACCACCGCCAGACGACAGTTTTCCCAGACCGTCAAATCGGGAAGCAACAGCGACTCCTGAAAAACAAATCCCAGTTTTCTGCCCCTGAGACGAGCCCGGGCCCCTAACGGGAGCTTATAGACCTCTTCGCCGGCGAGCAGAACCTGGCCCTCACTGGGCGAGCGCATCGTCCCCAGAATTTCCAGAAGAGTCGTTTTTCCAACTCCCGAGGGTCCCTGCACGGCCACCGATTGACCGCGACTTAAGCTAAAATCAATATCCTGTAAAATTGGATGCCCCTGTTCATAAGAATGGGATACATCACTGGCCTGCAAAACAACTTCAGCCATATCTAAGCACCTCCGCCGGGTCTATTTTAGAGGCCTTCCAGGCCGGGTAGAAAGAACTTAAAAACCCAATCCCCAGTGAGACCATCCCGATCCAGACCAGGTGAATATAACGAACATTTATCGGCAGGTGAGTCATCGGATACGCTTCCGGCAACTGAAATTGAAAGACATTATCCAGCATATAAGCCCCGGTCAAGCCAAACCCGAACCCCAGCAGGATTCCCAGAGTGGTTATCAATAACCCGCCGCTTAAAAATAAAGCAAGAATCGTTTTAGGCCCGGCTCCCATGGACATCATCATCGCTATCTGTTTGCGCCGCTGCATAATAGAAAGAACCATCATACTTAAAATATTTATTGAAGCGACCAGCACTATTAAAACAAGAACCACAAAATAGACTCTCTGTTCAAGCCGCAGGGCCTCAAATATTGCCGGATTTGCCTCTATCCAGGTAACAAATCGGTATCCATCGGGCAGGTTTTCTTCAAGAACCTCTTTTACCCCCTGGACTTTGAAACGATCCTTTATCCACACTTCCCCATACGAAACTTTACCAGCCGGGACGTCAAATAGCCGTCTGGCGGTGTCAAGAGGAGCCAGCCCTAAAAACTGATCAATATCCTGAAATCCTGTCTCCAGTCTACCACTCACAGTTAATTTTTCGCCGCCTGGCAACATCCCAAAAGGAGTCTGCTGACCTCCGGTATGAATAACCACCACTTCATCCCCCGGAACAATCCATAGATCACGGGCCAGCATCCGGCCAAGATACAATCCTTCCTCCGGGGGGCCGTCCAGCGGCATCCGTTCGGGTATCCAATCAGTAAAGGCCATGATACGCCCGCCCTGGTAATTATCATCGCCGGCTTTAAACAGTACCTCCCCCTGAATAACTCCCACAACCCGGGTAATCTGATCATAATCAGCAAGCTGATCTTTCAGCCGCTCGATGTCCAGAGGGCGCGGGGTATCAGCATAGACACGAATCGGGCTGTAAACTCCAACAAGCTGTTCCTGCAGGGTCATTGAAAACCCATCCATTACCGCCAGAGTTATAACCAGAGTCGCAACTCCCACGGCTATACTGAGCAGAGCAAACACAGTAAGCCAGGGTAAAACTCCCACATCCTGCGATCTAAACAAAAACCTGAAAACTATCCTGAACAAAAAAAATCGATCACGACGGTTCATATTTTAAACCTCTTAATTTTTCGTTGGTTGAAGCAACGGAAATAAAATAACGTCTCTAATACTCGGCGCTCCGGTAATTAACATTACCAGGCGATCAATACCTATCCCCAGCCCACCGGCCGGGGGCATCCCGTATTCCAGGGCTTCTAAAAACGGCTCATCAATCTCCCCGCCATCCTTGACCTGCGCTTCAAAATTTTCTCTCTGCAGCAGCGGATCATTCAGTTCGCTGTAAGCATTACCGATCTCCAACCCGCCGGCAAACAGTTCAAACCGTTCACAAACCTCCGGCTTATCGCGGTGGGGCTTGGCCAGCGGTGAAACTTCAGCAGGAAATTCAGTAATAAAGGTTGGCCTGTCCAGTTCCCCCTCTATTGTTTCCTCAAAAATCTCCAGTATCTGAGCCCCACTGCTGCTTTTTTCTTCCAGTTCAATTCCTGCCGCGGACGCCTCCGCATAGATCTGCTGCGCCGACTGAGCAAGCGAAACATCCAGTCCACAGCGCTCGTTAACAATCTCTACCAGCGGATAACGTTCCCAGGGAACCGACCAGTCGATTTCCCGGCCGTTAAACTTCGTAACCGAATCTCCCGCTATTTTTTTAACAATCCGGGCACAGATCTCCTCGGTCAGATCCATGATATCGTAATAATCCGCGTAAGCCCAGTAAAGTTCCAGCATAGTAAACTCCGGATTGTGCCGGGTTGATATACCTTCGTTTCTAAAATTGCGGTTCACTTCAAAAACTTTTTCAAAGCCACCAACCAGCAGCCGTTTTAAAAACAGCTCGGGGGCAATTCTCAGGAACATATCCAGATGCAGAGCGTTATGATGGGTCTGAAAGGGCCGCGCGTCGGCACCACCGGCGATCTTCTGCATCATCGGAGTTTCCACTTCTAAAAACTTTTTATCCTCAAGCTGGCGGCGAAGAAGAGAAATTACCCGGCTGCGGATCTTAAAAACATCGCGCACCTCGGGATTGGAAATCATATCAAGGCTGCGCTTGCGATAACGCAGCTCTTTATCCTGTAGACCGTGAAACTTCTCCGGCAAAGGACGCAAACCCTTGGCCAGCATTTTCATTTCCCGGGCCACAACAGTTATCTCTCCCTCCCCGGTTTCAAACAATCCCCCCCGGATACCAACAATATCTCCCACATCCCACAAATTCTCAAACTCTTCAAACTTCTCACTATCATCGAGATATTTACCGGAATAATATATCTGGATCTGCCCCGCTTCATCCTGGAGATCAGCAAAAGCAGCCGAACCATGCAGCCGGCGGGTCATAATCCGCCCCGCCACAGTCACTTCCGGGCCAATTTTTTCCTCACTATCCGGATCAAACTTTTCTCTGGCGCTAACACTGCTATCGGTAGGTTCAAACTTATAGGGATAAGGATTAATCCCCCTCTTCCGCAATTTCTCTAATTTTTCACAGCGCACCTCAAAAAACTCATTGGCTTCCTGTCCCTCAGACATATCTTTTCTTTCCTCCAGACAAAAAATATAAATCTAATTTCAAAAAAATCCCACTTTTCTGCCGGTCCCAGAAAAATACTCAAAAAAACAAGGCAAAAAATATTTCAATCCATTCACGTTATTTTCTCACAATTTCTAAAAAGAAAACAGGATTACAGGTGAAAAAACAAATGGTTTTAATTTTAACAATAATTAAATGCTGTTGCCTTAATCCGTGGTTCCAGCCAATTAACTTTGAATTTGCTTTTACTCCCCGCTCCACGCCCCCCGCTGTTTCCTCAGCGCCTCCGCTCTTCCGCTCCTCCGCTCACCGAAGCTCCGCTCACCGAAGCTCCACTCACCGAAGTCCCCCTGTGCCCTTGTATATTGAAACACAAAACCGTAAAACCTCTGGATTCCCGGATCAAGTCCGGGAATGACGGAAGGGTGGGAGGTACGTCTCGTTGCTCCTAACCCTTCTTGTGGCCACAGCAGTAGCACATCCGTGTGTATCATTGCAAGACCCCGATCTTGCAATTCAGTGAGTTTGATTTTTGTCTCCGAACATTGAACCTTGAACCCTGAACCTTGAACCGCTTCTAAATTTGAACCGGCTTTAATTATTTCTTTACTTTTTTATAAAAAAGTTTTACATTTTAAGTGAGGTGATAAGATGAAAGTCTCCAGCAAAGGACAAATAACAATCCCCAGGGAAATACGGGAGAAGCTTAACCTGTCGCCGGGGGAGGAAATAGTCTTCGAACAGACCGGAGAGGGTTTTGTACTCAAACGCAAGACAGAAGAACTTTTTCCCAGGGACGAACCGGGCGCCGATTCGCCGCTCGCCAGCAATACCGCCGCGGCCCTTTCCATGAGCAGGGGCTCGCTGGGAACCAATGAATCTTAAACCTCCGGCTGCGCTTGACTCCTCCGTCCTCCTTGATATTGCCCTTAAAGATCCCGTCCACTTCGAAACCAGTCGCCAGGCCCTGAATCAGCTTGGCCGCGAAAGCGTTTTAATCATCTCGCCGGTGGTTTATGCGGAAGTCGCCGTTCACTTTGAAGATCGCGATTATTTCACCACCTGGATCGAAAAACGTCCTTTCCAGATCCAGGCCAACAACGATGAAGTGGCCTGGTGGGCAAGTCGATTTTTCCGCCGCTACGTAAAACAATCCTCCCCACCTTCAGAGAAACGAAGAAAGATACTACCTGATTTTTTCATAGCCGCCCACGCTCATGTCCACGCCAACTACCTGCTCACCCGGGACAATGATTTCAAAAAAAGTTACTTCCAGGAACTAAAAACAGCCCACCCCGATCAGATTTAACCCGGCTGGCAATACCCGTTTTGTGGCCATTGACGGCTGTCCACCAGACGAATCTATTCACAACGCTTTTTGCTGTGAATAATTCGGGTTAACCAAATACCGGCCTGGATTAACACCACCAATTTTTATTCAAACAGGTCTGTGTGAGTTCCGGTTCTTACAAATATTAAACGGTCTTTTTCTTTGTTAATATGCCCGATTAATAGCCAATCATTTTTAATATGGCACTCCCAGTGATCCGACCAATTCCCACTCAATTTATGAGGCCGATAACGCAAATCAAGTCTCTCTTTATTTATTAACTTTTTCATCACAGGGACCAGGTTTTCTCGTAGATCTTCTCCTCGCTTCCGCATACAAACTAAATCCTTCTTGAATTGACGATCATAGGCGATCTCGTTAAAACAAACCACTATATTTCACTTCAACTCTAAATCAGCAAATAGTTCTTCTTCGTTGTCAAAAACTTTTTGTTCTTCTTCCCTGGAGCGCCTCATCGCCGCGCGGGTTTTATTGTTGGGAATTAAATGTGGTAGAAATGGAAATCCCTGTTCACGCACTACCTGATTCAAAAACATCGATACTGCCGACGAAGTGCTCAGTCCCATCTGATCAAATATACGTTCCACTTCATGTTTGACTTCTTCATCCACCCGGGCACTTACTCTTGTTTTTTTCGACATCACTCTCAACTCCTTTTTGTCGCCTATTGTCATACATAATATACCGCATAGACAAGATTTTGTCAAATTTTAATGATTCCAATAGCAACCGTATACGAAATAAAGCATACGGGTAACGGAATCTTTAAACCCGGTTCATAGTTCAAGTTCA
>JBKGYI010000096.1:0-6066 GCA_046546195.1 bacterium
CCGCCCGCAGCGGCATACTGTCTTCCGGTTTCAATCCCGGCAACATCCCCGACCAGGCCCCGGCAGCAATCACAACCTGTTTTGGCCTGATTTCCAGAAGCAGCGTACGCAGCAGCTCAATCTTCCCGTCTTCGGCGTATTCTATCTGAACAAGGGGATCGTTGGTATGCAACTCAACACCTTTCTGGCGACATTCAAAGGCAAGAGCTGCCGAGAATTTTCGGTTGTCTATCTTTTCTTCACTTTCAACAAAGATACCGGCCCGAACATTATCGGCAAGCAACGGCTCTTTATCCTTCAACCGGGACGCGGTTAATTTCTCAGCCTGCAACCCAATCCGGCGTTGATACTCATACAGCCGTTCCAGATCACTCAACTGGCGCGGCTGGAGGGCGACAAACAAAGTTCCGTTCCGCCGGTAATCAAGATCCATTCCGACCGAAGATGATAACCGGGTTGCAAAATCTTCACAAAGGCGCAAACTCCTTACCCCAAGCTCCAGCATATCGAACTCTTCGAACTCAAGTTCCATAATCGGGGCCAGCATCCCCCCGGCAGCATGAGTGGATTCACGACCCAGGTTATCACGTTCAATAACCATAACCCGCCGGCAATCATCCTTCAGGGCCGAGGCAATCGCCAGACCGATACACCCGCCACCAATAATCGCCACATCAACATCTGTCATAAAAAAATTCCTTAATAAAATTGAAACCTCTCGCTATAAATACGATTCAAAAATCAGGGTTCAATTTTTTTCGATCTTATCTTCCCCTCCTTACCTCTTCGCACGCTCACATGCTCTGCTGTTACATCTCCGGCTGCTTAAGGACCGCACCTTTATCGGCGCTGTCGACCAGAGAACGGTAACGACCAAGATAGCTGCGATTCAACAGTTTACGTGCCGGTTGCTCGGCCGGCGAACGGGAAAGAAAATCTTCGTTTTTAACCTCCAGGGTTTTCTCATGAAGATTAATCGAAATTATATCACCGTCCCGCAACTTTGCTATCGGCCCACCGTGGGCAGCTTCGGGAGCTATGTGTCCTATACAGGGCCCGCGAGAACCCCCGGAAAAACGCCCATCTGTCAGCAGAGCAGTAGAATCACCAAGACCGCTGCCCATCAAATTGGCGGTCGGGGCCAGCATTTCTCGCATACCCGGACCCCCGCAGGGGCCTTCGAAACGAATAACAATAACCGAACCCGGAGTCACATCGTGATTAAGAATCGCCTGGTTGGCATCCTCCTCACAATCAAAAATACGAGCGGGACCTTCATGAACCCACATTCCTTCATCTACCGCCGCAGATTTAACCACCGCCCCACAGGGCGCAAGATTACCAAACAAAACTCTAAGCCCCCCCTGTCCGGAATAAGGATTATTCAGACTGCGAATAACTTCCCCGTCGGGGTCAAGCGCCCACTCACCAATTTCGGCCGCCGTTTTATTACTGACCGAAGGTGTATCGGGATTAAGCAGCTTGGCTTTCAGCAGCTCTTTAATCACCGTGGAAATACCTCCGGCCCGGCCAACATCTTCCATGTGATAACTGGAAGAGGGTGATACCTTGCAAAGAGTGGGGGTTTTTTCGGCAATGTTGTTAATCTTTTCCAGCGAATAATCAAGTCCCGCCTCCGTGGCCACGGCCAGCCCATGCAGCAGCATATTGGTCGAACAGCCCATTGCCATGCCAACTGCAAAAGCATTATCAAAAGCTTCCTCACTTAAAAATTCACGGGCAGTGATTCCTTCATGAACCAGCCGTATAATCTGTGCGCCGGCCTCGCGGCCAAGAGCTTCGCGGTCGCGACTTTTTGCCAGCGCGGTTCCGTTACCGGGCAAACCCAGGCCAAGTGATTCGGTGAATGTATTCATTGAATTGGCAGTAAACATTCCGCTGCAGGAACCACAACTGGGGCAACCTGTTTTTTCAAGTTCCACCAGTTCATCTTCAGTTATATCCCCCTCTTTAAGCGCCGCCACACCTTCAAAAACAGAAATCAGGTCAACAGTCTGGCCAGAAGAGGTTTTCCCGGCAGCCATCGGACCACCACTGCAAAATATAGTCGGCACATCAAGCCGGGCCGCAGCCATCAGCATCCCCGGCACCACCTTATCACAATTCGGAATGCAGATAAGCCCGTCAAATTGATGGGCTTCAACCATTGACTCGACAGTGTCCGCAATCAACTCCCGGCTGGGAAGAGAATATTTCATCCCCGAGTGGCCCATCGCAATACCATCACAAATAGCAATTGCATTAAATTCAAAAGGCACTCCCCCCGCCTCGCGCACCGCATCTTTTATTATTTTCGCAAATTCGTTCAGATGCACATGTCCGGGAACAACCTCGGTAAAAGAGTTTGCAATCCCGATAAACGGTTTCTTAAAATCTTTATCCGTAACTCCAACCGCACGCAATAATGACCGGTGCGGTGCTCGCTGTACCCCGCTCTTGACCTGTAAACTCCGCAACTTTTCCTGACTCATGACAAAAACCTCCATAATCAGTATATTTTTTATTCAGATTAAATTGTAATTAATAACTCCAATTAGCGCAAAGACTAAGTCCAGAACATGGCTTTAAATTTACTGTTCCCACGAAAAATTCCGGTGTAATTTTAACAATTTCCGGAACTGAATCAGCCCGGGCAAAGCAAAACATATGAAAAAATATAGGCCAGGGATACGGTCGCCAAACAACGTTATTTTCGCGACAAAATAAAAAAATCTGGAATTTTTATTTTTTCGGAATAATACAGGCTAATATTAGTTTAAATAAACGTGACAGGGTTTAAGAGAAAAAATTTAATACAATTTATTTTTTTGAAAGGAGTGATTACGATGGCTATTATGCGTCGTCGTTCACCGCTTGGTGGTTTGCTGGATCTTCAAAAACGACTGGAGGATATATTCCCCTGGGACGAAGAGGGAGAAACAACCCTGACAACCTGGCGTCCCCGTGTTGATGTCTACGAAGAGGGTGACAACATAGTATTTGAATGTGAAGCCCCAGGGGTCGACAAAAATGACATCGACGTCAGTATTGAAGACAACCGGCTAACAATAAGCGGAAACCGTCACGAGGAAAAAACGGTCGAAAAAGAGGACCGCGATTATTATCGCTCGGAGCGGTTTTTTGGTGAGTTTCAGCGGACGTTTACTTTGCCTGAGGGAGTTGATGCGGAACAGGTGAATGCTAATTTTGATAACGGTGTTCTTAAAGTTGTTCTGCCCAAGGCACCTGAAGCCAAAAAACGTTCGATAGAAATTAACTGATGTTCCAATCCCCACGCGGGTGGCCGGCCGGCCACCCGCATTTTTTTTAGCTCGACTGGCCGGTTTACTTCAGGCAGCTATTTTTTCTGTTTTCACAAAAACTTCTTTTACATTCAATTTGCGCAGCCTGTGGATATGGCGTGGGGAGAGACTGACCCCCGGTTTATAAACTGTATGTTGCCGGCAGCGAACAGGTCTGCTCAAAATCATTCCCACATCAAGCTGTTCAACGTATAATTGTTTTTCCATGGTTTTTATCACCACACTTATTATCGACATAAAAAAAGGAGACTCAAACTTTGAAATTTTCCATCCCTGAAAACCTTTTGCTTGGATTTCACGCTCCTATCTCAGGCGGTATCGATAAAGCGCCAGGTCGGCTGGCTCAACTGGGTTGTCCCACCGGCCAGATTTTCACAAAAAGCAACCGCCAGTGGCGAGCCCGAAAGTTCAAAAAAAACGAAGTGGAGAACTTTAAAAAAAATACAAAACAACTGGCCGGACCCGTTGTCGGACATACCGCTTACCTGATCAATCTCGCTAATCCTAAAAAAGAAAGCCGCAAAAAATCAATCGCCGGACTGATTGTGGAGGTCGAGCGGGCCGACAGGCTGGGCCTTCCCTACCTGGTCTTACATCCCGGTCTGCACGTGGGTGCCGGGGAAGAAGAAGGAATTAATTTGATCGCCGCTGCCCTCGACGAAGTTCACGAAAAAACCGGTGCAGCAGATACAAAAATTCTGCTGGAAGTGACCGCCGGACAGGGTTCGGCGCTGGGCTACAGTTTTCAGCAATTAGCACAGATTCGCGAAAAAACCGCCGATCCACGGCGACTGGCCTACTGCCTGGACACCTGCCACATGCACGCCGCCGGCTACCGGTTGAGCAACGAAAAAGATTACGAAAAAACGATGGACGAAGCCGAAAACGTTCTCGGGGGCAAACTGATAAAAGTCATCCACTTAAACGACGCCCGCGAAAAATGTGGCAGCAAAGTGGACCGCCACGCCCATATCGGCGAGGGGAAAATAGGCAGCGAAGGATTTGCCTGCCTGATTAACGACAACCGCTGGCAAAACACATCCTTAATCCTGGAAACCCCGGTAGAAAATAACAACTGGAAAAAATATTACGGAAAAAACCTGGAAACCCTGCTTGAATTGAGAAATTGAGAAAAACCTCTATGGAGGCTGCCGCATAACCCACCGTGACCGGGGGACGAAGATATGATGGGGTTGATTTTAGATTTAAAATATTATGAAAAATCACAAAATCCGTGGTATTATCAAACTTCGTTTAAAAAAAATCAACCATATATCAGATAAGGTGATTATTATGAAAAATATTGCAGTATTGACAAGTGGCGGCGACGCACCGGGAATGAATGCGGCGATCAGAGCTGTTGTCCGTAAAGGGCTGGAACAGGACTACGAAATTTACGGGGTTCGCTACGGTTACCAGGGGCTGGTAAATGACGAACTGCGCCAGCTTAAAGCGCGTGATGTAGGGAACATAATCCAGCAGGCAGGAACAATGCTCGGCAGTATGCGCTGCAAAGAGTTTGAAACCGAAACAGGAATGAATAAAGCTTTAACAACATTAGAAAAAAATAAAATAGACGCTGTTATAGTTATCGGGGGTAACGGCTCACAAACCGGAGCGAAAGTGCTCTCAGAAAAGGGAGTGAAGGTGGTCGGGGTGGCCTCGACCATCGACAACGACCTGCCCGGCTCGGAGATAACCATCGGAGTCGATACCGCCCTGAACGTTGCCCTGGAAGCAATCGACCGGCTGCGGGTAACCGCCTCCTCCCACAAGCGAGCGACATTGGTTGAAGTGATGGGCCGCGACTGCGGATACCTGGCTTTGAAAGCAGGCCTGACCGGTGGGGCTGAAGCGATTGTGATTCCCGAAGTCGAAGTCTCAAAAGAAGAAGTGGCCCAGGTGATCAGCGACGCCTACAAACGGGGCAAGACCCATTCCCTGGTCGTTATTGCCGAAGGTGCTACGAATAATGCTGAAACTCTGCACGACTATCTTATCACCAGGCAGGACGAGATCGGATTCGAACTGCGAACCACCATCCTCGGGCACGTCCAGCGGGGCGGCAAGCCGACAGCTTTCGACCGGATGCTGGGAACCAGACTGGGCGCCGGAGCCATCGACGCTCTCACAGCCGGAAAAAATGCCGTCCTTATCGGCTGGCAGCAGGGCGCACCCCAGGCAACCCCCTACAAAACCCTGTTTAAACAAACAAAAAATCTGAAACTTGAAAACTTAGAATTAGCCCGTATCCTGGCCAAATAGGACCAGCTTAAGAAATCTGTTTTTTACGTAAATTCTGAAAGCGCAGCCACAAACTCGGGTTTTTGGACAGCCAATACTCCCCGATACAGTTTGCTGATTTTTATCCTGGAAGGTTAGCCCGAATAATTCATGAGAATCATGAATTATTCACCCGGAGGGCAGTACTAAGCCTTCAATCGAGGATTAGCAGTTATTAATTTAAGCTTTCTAATAAAACCCGGAATTTACTTGTTTTCTAATAATTGTCCGGTAACTGCTCGATTGAGGGCTGAGTGCGGGGACGGCTGTCCAGCGGGCGAATCTATTCACAACGTTTTTGTCGTGAATAATTCGGGTTAGAAGATATCAGGCAGATTTATTCTGGTTTTATTCAAATGACTGAATCACTGATGTAACCAAATAAATAACCAGAACTGTCAATTGTTACGCGGCAAGTCCTTCTACGATTATATTGTTCACATTAGTTCTTTCGCTGGCA
>JBKGYI010000097.1:0-6030 GCA_046546195.1 bacterium
TTAGTAAACAAACTAATTAGCTCGCAGATAAACGCAGATGGACGCAGATAAAAAACAAAGAATAATAAAATTAATTAAAAAAGGTTTTGAATTTAGCCAGCGTTAATCGGCGTGTATCTGCGAGCCATTATAAAGGTTTTAGTAAACAAACTAATTAGCTCGCAGATAAACGCAGATGGACGCAGATAAAAAAGTAAGGAAGTAATAAAATAATTTAAAAAGGTTTTGAATTCAATCAGCGTTTACCTGCGTTAATCTGCGAGCTATTTAAGATGTTGGAGGAGGATATTAAACGATTTGGATAAAGAATTTAAACACTTGGACAAAACAAAAAAGGTCATAGAAATTTTTTATGAAGTTTATAATTATTTAGGTTATGGATTCTTGGAATCTGTTTACAAAAAAGCGATAATATATGAGCTTAAAAAGAACAATTTTAAAATAGAAGCTGAGAAATCGATTGAGGTTTTTTATAAAGGAACTAATGTTGGTCAATTTTTTGCTGACGTTGTAGTTGATGATTTAATAATAGTAGAATTAAAAGCAGTAAAGAAATTAAAAAAATGTCACGAGGCACAATTACTTAATTATTTAAATGCAACTGAGTATGAAGTTGGTCTTTTATTTAATTTTGGCCCAGAACCCGAGATAAACCGAAAAGCTTATGACAATGAACGGAAAAAATATAAAAATGACAGTAAGTGAAGCAACATAAGACAGTATAGCTCGCAGATAAACGCTGGTGGACGCAGGTAAAATATAAAGCAAAAACAGAGAAGAGGGTTAAGAAGTTATATAAACAAATTAATAAATATTTTTGATTTTGAGTTTGAATTTAATCAGCGTTTATCTGCGTTAATCTGCGAGCCATTAAAGATTTTGATTTTATCGAAAGAAGTGATTGGTTATGAGTGATGAATTTGAACCGAAAATAATTGCTTTTTTATGTAACTGGTGCAGCTACGGCGGTGCGGACCAGGCCGGTGCTGATAAACGCAGCGTGCCTGCCAATGTGCGCATACTTCGCGTGATGTGCAGTGGTCGGGTTGACCCGCAGTTTATCATCGAAGCGCTCAGTGAAGGGGCCGATGGAGTTATGGTTCTTGGCTGCCATCCGGGCGACTGCCATTACAAAGAAGGCAATTATAATACTGAACGTCGTTATCTGATTTTAGAAAAACTTATGCAGCAGTTTGGTATCCACGAGGACAGAATATACCTTGACTGGGTTTCGGCGGCTGAAGGGGAAAAATTTGAACGGGTAACTAATGAAATGGTTGAACGAATTAAAAAATTAGGACCGTTTCCACGCGAAAAAACAGAACTTCAGCAGTTAGCGGGGAGTAGATAAAAATGGCAAAAGCAAAAGCGGCGTTTTTCTGGGCGGCCAGCTGCGGCGGCTGTGAGATAAGTATGCTGGAGATAGGAACAAAAATTCTTGATGTGATAGAACATGTAGATATTGTTTTCTGGCCCTGTATAGCTGATTTTAAATTTGATGATGTGCGGGATATGAAAGATGACGAGATAGATGTATGCTTTTTCAACGGAGCGATTAGAAATTCGGAAAATCTTGAAATAGCCCGCTTGCTGCGGGAAAAATCAAAAATTATGATTGCTTACGGAGCCTGCGCCCAGACTGGAGGAATACCGTCGCTGGCTAATTTCTACCCCCGCCAGGATCTGCTGGATTTGAATTACAGCGAGCAGCCCTCGGTGAATAATCCGGATAATATTCGCCCTCAAACTAAAACAGAAGTTAAAGAAGGCGAGCTTGAACTGCCGGAATTTTTTGAACAGGCCTATAAACTTGATGACCTGGTGGAAGTGGATTATTACGTTCCCGGTTGTCCTGCTATCCCCGAAAGCACAATGGAAGTGTTAACCGCGATCGTCGAGGGTAACCTCCCCGAAAAAGGCAGTGTTGTCGGAGCGCGCCGGGAAAGTTTATGTGATGAATGTGACCGCGAGCGGCGCGAAAAGATGATAACAGAGTTTCACCGGCCCCAGGATATAGAACCCGATCCCGAGGAATGTCTGCTCGACCAGGGGATAATATGTATGGGTCCGGCAACCCGCTCGGGTTGCGGCGCCCAGTGTCTGCAGGCCAATCAGCCCTGCCGTGGCTGTTATGGCTCCCCTGAGGGTGTGGCTGACCAGGGCTTGAAAATGCTCTCGGTGCTTGGTTCTGCAATTAAATCCAACAGCCGATAAGAAGCTCAGAAAATAATAGACCAGATTGTCGACCCCGCCGGAACATTCTGCCGTTTCGGAACCGGCAACTCAATCCTGGGCCACACGGTGGGGGAAAGGTAAAGGCGGAAAGGGGAACAGCAATAGCGAAGGCTTCGCTGAGCGGAAGAGAGGAGGAGGGGAGGAGCGGAGGAAAAAGCAAAGTCAAAGGCTTGCGACTACGAATAGCACGAATGGCCACGAATGTAAGTCAAAAACATTGAATAGGGTAGTTAAAAAAACACTAAGAATTTATTCGTGTAGATTCGTGTAATTCGTGGTAAATAAAGGGTTTACGGTTTTGATTTTAACAATAAAAATGTTTTCCTCTGAGTTCCTCTGTGTCCTCTGTGGTAAACCGGTTTTGAATTTAAAGACTTCCGACTGTTTATTAAGTAAGGAGAGTGGTTTTGATGGCTGATGGAAAAAGGATAACGATTGATCCGATAACGCGCCTTGAAGGACACGGTAAGATAGAAATTTTTCTGAATGACGATGGAAATGTGGATGAGACGTATTTCCAGGTTCCCGAGTTGCGGGGGTTTGAAAAGTTTGCCGAAGGTCGTCCCATAGAAGAGATGGCCCGGATTACCGCCCGTATCTGCGGAGTGTGCCCGGAAGCGCATATCATGGCCGCCGGCAAGGCTGCCGATGCTGTCTACGGGGTTGAAATTCCATCCGTCGCCGAAAAACTGCGCCGTATAATTTACAATGCTTTTTTTGTTGGGGACCATACCACCCATTTTTACGCCCTGTCCGGTCCTGACTTTGTTGTCGGCCCTGACGCTCCTAAAGAGGAACGTAATCTCATCGGAGTTATCAATAAGGTGGGGAAAGAGGTTGGTGGTAAAGTTATAAAAATGCGCAAAATGCAGCACCGGGTTTCCCAGATACTTGGCGGTCGCCAGAGCCATCCGGTCTGTGTTGTTCCCGGCGGTGTTCCGAAAGGTTTGACCGATGACGCGGATTATCAGGAAGTAAAAGAGATAGCCGAATATTCCCTGGAATTTGCAAAATTCACCCTTGATCTTTTCGATGATCTGGTTCTTGGCAATGACGCTTATGTTGACCTGATTTTAAGTGATACGTATACCCACGAAACACATAATATGGGGCTTGTTAACGATAAGAATCAGGTTGATTTTTACGACGGCACTGTGAGGGTTACTTCCTGCGAGGGTGAGGAAATAGTAAAATTTCCGCCGGAAGATTATCTCGAGCATATCGAGGAACGAGTGGAGAAATATTCTTATTTAAAATACACTTATCTGAAAGCAAAAGGCTGGAAAGGGTTTGTGGATGGACCCGACAGTGGGGTTTATAAAGCAACCCCATTGTCCCGGCTTAATGTCTCCGAGAGTATGTCCACGCCACTGGCTCAGGCGGAGTATGAGAAGATGTATGAACCCCTCGGTGACCGGCCGGTCCACCACACACTGGCCACGCACTGGGCGCGGATAATTGAACTTACCAATGCCGCTGAAGAGATGAACAATCTTATCAACGATGAAGAGATCCAGAGCGATAACTACAGGGTTATACCGGAGAATAAACCGGCAGAAGGTATCGGAGTAGTTGAAGCGCCGCGCGGTACATTGTATCATCATTATAAGACTGATGAAGACGGTATAGTGGAAAAAGCGAATCTGATTGTTGGAACAACTAACAACCACGCTCCGATTACGATGTCACTTAAGAAGGCTGCTTCCGGTCTTATTAAAAACGGGGTTGTAAATGACGGTATTTTGAACAAGATCGAGATGGGGTTTCGAGCTTATGACCCCTGTTTTTCCTGCGCCACACATTCGCTGCCCGGGGAGATGCCCCTGCAGGTAAAAATTTATGATGCCGAAGAAAACCTGGTAGAGACACTTAATAGAGATTAAATTAATTTGTAAGGAGGAATTGTAATGGCTACAGAGACAATTGACGCAAGAGGATTAAGCTGCCCGCAACCGATTTTGAAGGTGGCTGCTAAAGCACCGGCGATGAATGCAGGCGATTTACTTGTGGTTAAAGCGGATTGTTCTACTTTCCCGGATGATATCAAACAGTGGTGTGGTAAGACGGGCAAAGTGCTGGTTTCCTGTAACACTTCTGGTGATGAACATGAGGCCCAGGTTAAATTTTAGTAAGATTAGAAACAAGCAAAACAGGGTATTGACCTGAAAGTGCTGGTTTCGGAAAATTTTGTTTTTCGGATTATTTCCAGCTGGCTGTTCGGGATAACTCATCTGTTTTGTGAGATTAATCCAGGTTAATTTGTGTTTTAATAAGAGATTAGACTTCAGGAGGTTTATTTAATGGCAGACGCAGAAACTAAATCTAAAAACCCGTTGATGAACTGGCTGCGAAACTATGTTGCCGGTGATGAAATCAGAGAATACAAACGGCGGTTAAAAGAACTCGAACAGAAAGCTTCTCGTGTTGAAGAAGTGGAAACCAAAGTAGAGGAACTAACAGCCGAAAAAGCTAATTTGGTTGAAGAAAACGAAAAACTAACTAAAGAAAAGGATAAAATTGCTGCCGAATCTGCAGAAATAAGTAAAAATACCATGAACCTTGCCATGGATATGACCTCTGTGCTTGAAACGCTGCGCCAGATACAGGAAGGCAATTATGAAGCCCGCGCCACTATTGATTCTGATGATGAAATTAGTAATCAGCTTGGTGATATGGTTAACGATTTAGCAGAAACTTTGGGAGAGATTGCTGCTCAGGCACGAGCAATAGCTGCGGGCAGATTTTCTGACGAAGTGCTTGATCATAAAATCGAAGGTGACCTGGGAGAATCCTTCTCATCAATGGTTACCAGTTTAACTGAATTGACAGAGCAGGCCCGTGCGATCGCCGACGGAGATTTTACTGCCGATATTTTAGAAAAAGAGATCGAAGGAGAACTTGGAGAAACATTTTCTTTAATGGCTGCTAACCTTACTCAAATGATAGGAACTCTCAAATCCTGCGCTGACAAGGCGGCGCAGACCGGAGAAGCTCTGCTTGCTTCAAGTGAGGAATTGAACCAGATATCCGACCAGCAGCACCGCCAGGTTGAAGAATCTTCCTCGGCGGTCACCGAGCTTTCCCAGTCGATACAGGAAATATCTCAGCGGGCAGAACGCGGTTATCAGGTCGCTGAACAATCCCAGGAGAAAGCCAACGAGGGTGGCGAAGCTGTAATCAGGGCGATCAGAGAGATGGAGGATATAAGGACCCACTTTAATAAAACTTCCGAGGAGATTGAAGAACTGGGTGAGTCCGGTGAAGAGATCGGTAAGATTGTGGGTGTGATTGCCCGGATTGCCGAGCAGACCTCTTTGCTTGCCCTTAACGCTGCTATCGAGGCTGCACGAGCCGGTGAACAGGGTAAAGGATTTGCTGTTGTTGCCGATGAGGTGTCGGAACTTGCTGATCGCAGTGGAGATTCGGCAGAAGAAATTGAAGATTTAATCAAGCAAATTCAGGATAAGACAGAGGATAGTGTCCGGGCGATGGAGGTCGGAACCGAAAAAGTTAAGGGTGGTTCTGAAGTTGTCGACCAGACCGGAGGTGTACTTGAAAATATCGTAGAAAAAGCGACTGCAACCCTGGAGGAGATGGAGAGTATAGCTTCTATTATAAAACAGCAGTCGACCGCGGCCGATGAGGTTGCAAACAGCGTAGAACTGGTCAGCCAGGCTTCAACCGGTGTTTCAGAAAGTGCGGATGAACTGGTTGAACAGGGCAAACAGCTTGAGAATGTGGTTGATGAGATTAAAAGGATCTCTTCTCAGTTTAAAATAGACTGATCTGTTTTTT
>JBKGYI010000098.1:0-6006 GCA_046546195.1 bacterium
CTGACCTGCGCGGCAAACTTACCCATTTTCCCCCGTTAGAAAACGATACACACCGGCAGAATCCCTTTGTTCTAAAGGGAAAATTAACTTCAATAGAAAAAGACGACTCCCTCCCGCAACTGCTGCTAACTTTTGAAAACAGAGAGGGGAAAACTGTCCGGCTGGCAGCGGAAAATCAGCAGTTGCCTGAAAATATATCTGATAAAACCGGCAGCCAATTTTGTTTCGGGCCGGTCGAAGAAACGGCCGGTAAAGAAAAAAACGAACTGCTTCTAAAACTGCAAAATAACGGTAAAATACAGGAGCTGGAAACAGAAAATTTTAATTTTCCGTAAATTACGCCCAAATAACTCCAGACAAAAAAAATTATAAATAGCTTGCATTATTCTTAAATGTTTTTTAGAATAATTCTAATTAATAAAATCTTCAGAGGAGGCTGGTAGAATGAGTACCAAAGACAATTTAAAGGAAGCGTTCGCCGGCGAAAGCCAGGCT
The DNA here is from genome assembly GCA_046546195.1 of bacterium. Taxonomy (GTDB): domain Bacteria; phylum T1Sed10-126; class T1Sed10-126; order T1Sed10-126; family T1Sed10-126; genus CAYTSZ01. The sequence goes on from JBKGYI010000098.1 coordinate 496, forward strand.
AACCGCAAATACCTTGCTTTTGCCAAAAAAGCAGCGGAAGAGGGTTATGAACAGGTTGCTTACCTGTTTGAGGCGATCGGCGCGGCCGAGACGATTCACGCCCACAATCACCTGGACGCCATGGGCGGCGTTGGCAGCACCGAAGAAAATCTTCAGGCTGCGATAGAAGGCGAAGATTACGAATACCAGGATATGTATCCCCCATTTTACAAGGAGGCCAAAGAAGAGGGAGAAAGTCAGGCGGCCAGCGGTTTCCGCTATGCAATGGAGGCCGAACAGATCCACAGCACCCTCTACAGCGAAGCCCTGAAGGCTGTACAAAGCGGCGAGGATCTGCCCGAGCAGGACGTTTACTTATGTAAACGCTGTGGTCATACCACGCTGGGAGACCATCCCGAGATCTGCCCGATCTGCGGGGCGCGATCCGAGTATTACTTCAAAGTAGAAAAATAGCCCCTTCCCCCAATCCGCTAAAAAGAGGCTGGCATACAAAACCTCTTTTTAGCGGATAATTAACACCTATTCTCCAAAAATCACCCGGCCCCGGACAAAATGCGATTAAACAAAACCCCTGGCTGCCCGGGGTTACATTTACCGGTTATTTATTACCCGTTTTAATTAAACCGGGTAATATTTGCACAAAAAAAATAGCTAACCCGCCTTATTTCACATTCTAAAGCCGGGTACAATTATTGCATATAAATAATGTTGAGGTGTGGAATATGTTATTTTATCTTATCAATCCGGCAAAACCGGTTTAAAAGGAGGTCAATCATGGTTGCCGATAATGTAACCGGAGTTCAGGTCAGGCCGCGACGGCTGGAACCGGGAGCTACTCTCGCCAAAGCTGTCTACAGCAGGGACGGTTCGCGGCTTTATCCCGAGGGCAAAGAACTAACAAATGCTGATATCCAGCGCCTGCAGGACTGGAACGTCCGTTTTGTTTACATTACGCCGGGAGAAAAGTCCAACAAAGAAAAAGTTCGTAAAGCCTCTTAACGCTTCCCGCCCACTTCCCATCAGGTAAATTTTAGAAAATTATGTACCTCGTTCTCTATCCCACTACAGCAAACCGGACTTAATCTGGAATTAATGTTGAAAACTAAATTTTTGCTGTTATTTCCGGGTAAACCGTTTCCCATCCAGTCAGACAATACTTCTGTTTTTGCAAGCCGTGGTTTCTGCTTTTGGATTTGACTGGAGATCTGTTAGCGGGGCACTGCATCCTCCCTTAAAAAAGTAATTTACAGCAATTTTGTTCAGTTAATCGGCTAAAACTACGATAAAATATATAGAGGACCGGGCCAGCGGCCCGCGCGCGAGAAAAACCGCGTTACAGTAAAAAGTTCAAGTCAGGGAGAGACATTAATATCAGTCAGAATACAGAATTAAGCACCGTATCTAAAATCAAGTCCCGGAAATCCTGCTGGTGGTTTATACTGCCTGCTTTACTTCTGTTATTTTTGCAGCCCAGCACGGGTTTTTCAGAAGAAACACCACTTCCCGAGTTTGAAATACGTGTCCGTGAAATAACAGGAAACCCGCTCTATCAACCGCCGGAGGCCACACGGTTTCAACCGCTTGAAAAAGACCAGGTAATTGAACGGGGAGCACATATTCAAAGCGGGGACGGAACTGTCGAATTAGTGCTGGCCGGCAGTTTATATGTTTTTATCGACAGAGAAACAAAGATAATAGTCGACGAGCTCCAGGAGGATTTTAAAACTCGGGGGCTGCTTTTTGCCCGGGAAGAATATACCCTGCGCCAGATTGAAATGGAACTTATCAACGGCTCATTAAAAGCTCGAACCAGGTTTCACGATAATGTGGCAACTGATTTCCGACTGAAAACTTTAACATCCGTCGCCGCTTTAAAAGGGACAACTATTTACTGCGAAAGTGATTTCGACGGTCATACAACAGTAAAAGTTCTGGACGGTCATCTTAACTTTCACAATCGTTTCCAGCCTGACGAGAAGCAGCTGCTGGGCCCCGGTTTTCAAAGCAGTCTCCATCCCGACAAAACAAAGCCGGCGAAACCCTCCTCACTTTCCAGGGAAGAAATACAGGAACTATATGATTTTCGAAAAGATGCTTCGACCAGGCTTTTGATGCCTCCCTTCACGCAAAAATTAGCTCTAAACAACAACCCTTTTGCTTCAAAAAACAAACAATCAACTATTACTCACCCCTATTCCCGGCCGGACACCCTTATGATAACCGGTCAAGCTCGTAGCAGAGAAACGAAGGCGGAAATTTCGAAAGTAGAGGTATTTATTGAGGGACGAAAACAACAGCCCCGGGGGGTGGACAACTGGCGGCTGCCTTTCACTATCCAACCACCGCCAGAAGGCAGGAAAATGGATCTCCGGGGGGAAATAATAGTTCACGACGACCTGGGATCCACTGCCAGAGCCCACCCGTTTCGGATCACTTTATTTCATCCCGAAGAGGAGAAGGTCATCCCGGAAGACCTGTTAAGCGGAATTGTCCCGGTTCAGGTCGAAAAAATTGGAAAAATGGAATATGAGCAAATACAGTTTCCCCTGCAAATCAATAATCTGGACCTCAGGCGACTTCCCTGGGAGGGACACAGGGATACCGGTGTTCTCGCCTACCCCGAAGGGATCAGAATTTATGGTAGTGTTGATGTTGACACACCGGTTGAAGGTGTTGCCTACAGCCTGGACGACGGTTTTGAGTGGCACAGAGCAGACGGAGAAAATAACTGGCAGTTGACCATTCCCGATCAACTTATCCGGGATCGTAAAAAGTTTAATGTCCGGGTTGTAGCCTGGACAACCGATGGCTATATTGGTAGCGACCAAACGATAGGCCCCTTCGTTTACCGGGAAATAGAGTTACCGTATCCATTTGAATTTGAAACTGGAGAGATTTCTCCGGCAATAAATTCAGTGGGCAGAAAAAAAAGTCCTCAATTTCCCCTTAAAATAAACAATGCTGATTTAGCGGGAGAAAAACTTACTGTAAGCGGCAGGGTAGAAGCCGACACTGCGATTGAAGGTGTCGTATACAGAATTAACGGCGAGGAATGGCAGACTCCGCGCGGGCTTGAAAACTGGCAGTTCGACCTGCCTTCGGGACGTTCAGAAGTATTCGATATCGAGGTAATCGCCTGGACGGAAGATAATTTAATAAGCAAACCTTTAACAGCAACAATAAAATTTGAATACATAGAACCAACCCTGCCCCGCGATTACAACCGGACAGAGATGGACTTTAAGGTGAGTTCGATTGCTTCTTTCCCGATCGATGAAATCCAGTTTCCTTTCCACACCTACCGCAGTGATGCGGAGGCCAACGGACTGGCAATCAGGGGAACCATTGCAGTTGATACGCCGCTGGAAGGAATGGCCATGAGCCTGGACGGCGGGAAAAGCTGGGATCGCATCGAACCGGCTCGCGACTGGTTATTCCATTTGCCTCACCGCAGCCCCCGAACCTATGACAATATCCGTGTTTTAGCCTGGACAGTCGACGGAAAAATATCACAGCCCCTAAAAGTCGAAACTATAGAACACAGCCGGATGACTGCTGACGCCGCCCTGCGCGACAAGTTCGCCGGGCTGTGGGAAGCATTCAAAACACGAAACACCCGCCGATTTTTAGAAAATTTAGACGAAGATTTCATCTTCCGAGACGACGAAAGCGGCGCCTATAAAGAACTTAATGAGTTCCGCTGGTTTTTAAAAGACCTGTTTCGGGAAATCAGAAATCTTGATGTAACCTACTCGGTAAAAAATATTAAGTCCGGACCCGAATTTGCTGTTTTAGACTGTCATCTCGAATGGCGGGGCGTATTCAACAACCCCGACCGCCCGTTTATTATGTTTAGCCGGGAAACATCTTTCGATTTCAGCCGTCAGGCCAACGGAATTTTTAGTCTGAACTCAATGCGTAATTTCCCACCGGTGGTTTTTCTATTCAACAAGCGGGCGATTAGAATCCCTGATTTTGGCGGAATTTCTCTTGAGGATCTAACCGTGCAAAACTCCACAACCGGCGCAGATTTACTGGCCGAGGTAACTACTCCGGATCTCACGGCAAATTATGCCGCTCTCGGGCTGGGCGGAGATATAATTGACGGAGGACTTATGGAACTGCGGGCCACACGCTTCAGTGATGTGAGACAAATTTCTTCCCTGAGCCCCCGCTACAGAAGAAATCAGACAATAAGCAGAAATAATTTCTACGCGGTTAATATCGAGGATAACCGGGGTAACCCCGCAACCGCACTTATAAAAGTCGTCGCTATTCGACCGGATCACATCGAAATACAGATCGTCTCCGCTCGACCCGCTCCCGGGGAAAGAACACGATCCATTACCAACTACCGGGAGGTGGCCCCTTTTGAATAAAATAAAAATATACTTTTTAACAATTCTCATATTTTCAATTATCCTGTCGGGCTTTTTAAACACAGGAGCAAACGCAAATGATAAAATAGATTATGAAACTGGCAAGCAGCAGTTTGTCCGTAACTTTCGTTTCAAACCGGACGACAGGTATAAAGAAAATTTTGAAGCGAAAACAGAACAACCCGAAAAGAAAAAACCGGCGGGCCATACAACAGATGGCTGGTTTGTGGGGCTTACTTATCCCGGGGTCACAGCGGGTTACCAGGGCCGGAACTTCGGGGCTGAAATAAGAGCTTTTTTCAGCAGCAATATAACAGTTTACGGACCCCGTTTCACGCATTATGCCGCCGGATTCAGGGGCGGAACACTCTACTGGGGTCTTGATCTGTTTAAAATCAGTGAATTCGAGGGCGATCTGACCGAGGGTGATGGTTTGATGGGCGGAATATTTTTTGGGATCCAGAAATTTATTGGTTCGCGCTTCTCTTTAACCCTTGATTCAGGCCCCTACAATATTATGCTTGAGGACAGTCTTTCCGAAAAAGATGTGGACGGACTGGAATTTGTTGTTAACACCGGGTTGAATTTCCATTTTTAAGGACTGGCAAATGAGACACAAAAAGATAACAGTTATCCTTTCATTAATTATTCTGAGCCTGCTGGTAATACCCGGAGGTAAAGCGGAGGCTTCTGCCAGCCCAGGTGAAGAACAAAAAATCGAAGTTGCCAGCATCTCTTTTGGCCCGGTGCGAGCTATCCAGCGAAAAATAGATGAGCTTGACGAGAAAGCAAACAAACACTGGCAGGGCCTGTGGGAGGACGGCGACTGCACCAGCCCTGAAGATGATCCGATAAACTATAGCTGCAGCAATTTCGACCCCGGCTTTCCAACTAAAGTTCTCCGCTACTGGGCTGCAAATCCCTCCGACCAGCCGGACGGATTTGCCAGCGCTGTTCTTGCCGGGGCCGATGAAGAATCGGAAGCGGATAATGATTCCCTGGCCAGCAAAGCTTACTCCTGGCGTTATCAGACCGGGGGGGCGATCTCTTCGGTGGCCGCCGTAAATTTCCGAGACTATATCTATGTAAATTCCCATGACGGAAAAATATACTCGTTCCTCCCCGACGGGAC
>JBKGYI010000099.1:0-5999 GCA_046546195.1 bacterium
ATCCCCGGGATCTTCTTCGTATGCAACGACTTTCATGGATTTTGTATCTTTTAGCCGGCTAACAATTTCTTTCACTCTGTCAAAAGCTTCATATTCACCGCAAATTTGGGCCTGCAGAGTTTGATCATCCCGGCTTAATTTGCTCTGCAACAGCCAGTAATGGCGCACCTCAAATTTTTCGACATCTTTTTCACGGTCAACAACCAGTGAAACTGCCGGAGCCATAACCCGGCCGGCAGCAGGAAGCCCCGGCCCCTGGGGATCAAACTGGGTCATCGAAGAGATGATAAAACCAATCAAACGATCAAGGGCCCGGCGGGCACGTTGAGCTTCAACCCGTTTTTCCTTAATATCGCGCGGATTTTCCAGCGTTTCTTTTATAGCATGATAAACGATAGCGTTAAATTCTATTCTCTTCGTATCGGCGCCGTAAGGGACACAATGTTCCAGCAGGTCGGCGGCAATTGCTTCCCCTTCCCGGTCGGGGTCGGTGGCCAGCAGAACCTCATCGGCGTCGGCCAGTTGTTCGCGCATTCTTTCAACTTTATCCTGGCCGCGAAAACGAATCGGAACAGTGGTTAGAGCAAAATCATTTTCAACGTCAATACCAAGACTGTCATCGGGGAGATCAATTATGTGTCCGCCGCAGGCTATAACTTTGTACTCGCCCCTTAAAAAACGGCGAATTGTTTTTGTCTTGGCGGCAGATTCCACCACTATTACTTTGTTCATGTTTTAACCTCGTTATTAATAAAAAAGATTAAGAGGGAAACCCTCCGGTCATATATTCTAAGACCGGGCCTTTTCACCTGGCGGGATTAAGTTTTAGTCCAACCCTTTTAGTTCCCGGGGTGTTACTTCGCCCATTAACATTTTACAGATGTTTTTATAGCCAATGGAGCGGTTTTTTTTGAAAAAACTGACAAAATCCTTGTAGATCTCTTCGTTTTTCATTTTCAAACCCTCAAGTTCATTATACACTCTTTCAAGTTCCTCAAGCGGTGCTTCGGCAGCCATAATTAATTCCTCCCTGTTAAAATTTTCTATTCATATTACACCCTGATCAATAACTTCGTAAAGACTATTAACGCTTATAAATCTGTAAGCGGAATTGTTAACCATAATATTTAACTGGAAAAAAAGCAAATAATTAATCAGAGTACTTTCGAAAAACTGTTTGGTGTTCCTTAACTGTAGACCCATATCTGTCGATGAATATACGAAAGGGTTGATAAAGATGAAAAAAATCAAATTGCTTCTCGAACGAAAAATAACTCCCCATCACCTGCCCTTCATCTGGGCCCGGGAGAAAGAACTGTTCAAAAAAAACGAGATTGAGCTGGAACTTATTGAACCAGTGGCTCCTTTTTTCGGTCTTGACCGGCTTGTTGAAGAAAAAACAGATATGGCCCTGAGCTGGCCGTTGTTTGTTCTTGACAGATATTTTAAAAAAAAGAATATAACTTCCCTGGCCCGGCTTTCGATCAGCGAGACCGGGTTTTTCTATCGCCAGACAGATGATTTGCAAGATATTTCCGATATAAATAGTAAACACCGGATATCTTACCGGGGTGGTTCCAAACAACTTGCAAAAACTTTATTAAAAAGCGCGGTCGAACGCGCCGGCGGGGCTACCGATTTAAAATTCAACCTGGCAAGCGACAGCGGCAGTGGTTTGGAAAAACTAATCAATGGCGAAGTGGACCTCCTGTTCCCGGGTGATCTGTCTTTTGACGGTGTGTTGCTGAATATTGCCGCAACAGATGTTGGCTGTCATTTTTTCACCGACGCCAATCTGCCGGGGAACGGTGAACTTATCCTCTGCTGCACCAACAAACTTGTTGAAGATTTTCCAAACGTTATTCAGAAAATAATATCGGTTTTGCATACCAGTACAAACGAGGTTAAAGAAAATTCTACGGTTGCTCGCGAACTGTTTCTGGAGAAATACCCGGATCATTATTCAAAGCAAAAACTGGAAATGTTATGGCAGTCGGAAACAGCGGCGCTCACCGGTGATTTCCCGCAAAGTTTTAATCTCTACACTCGCTGGGGTGAATGGATTGAGCGAAAGATGAATCGCGATGTTTATCTTGATCTTGATAATTTAATCGACGAAAGATTTCTTCCCTTTGATCTACTGGAGTTTTAATTTTTTTTACTCCAGAGACTGAATACTTAATTTCCTGAACCTGGTTTTGTATCCTTCGCCATCGGCCCAGCTTTTTGCATAAATTCCGACCTTGAAATCGTTTAGCGGATTATCAACTGCTTTAAGCTGTCGCCAGCGTTCCGAATCTTCTGTTTTGACAAGAGGAATCAGGCGCCCATTTTTAAGGGCTAATCCGGATCTGTTGTAAATTTTACCCACAGAAGTGGCAGTTTCTATATTACGACCGTCAAAAATTAACATCCGCATCTGGTTGCCTTCACCGGTCGGACCCCAGTGTAGCCAGCGGCCAGTGCCGGGTTCCATCAGGATAATTCCGGCTTCCCGGCCGTATTCCAGCGGAAAGTCTATTTCAGTTCCTATCAGCCAGTTTTCAGGAAGATTATTGCTATAATAAAGCTGCGGAGCAGTGGTATTACGATGCCATAGCTGCGAATCATCCCCGGCTTCAAGTTCTATGTAATTTTCTTCAATGCGATAACTGTTTTCCGGTCCACCCTGCCAGTCAAGATTATTTTTGATATTTTTCCCGGCTTCACCAAGCGCCAGCAACTTTGAATCCACCTGCGGGTTATAAAAATGCAAAAGTGATTCAAAAGGATAGTTTAAAACGCTATATTTTCCCTGTTTATCATCCGGATCTACTATAACCTCTATATACCCGAGTTTGGCGGTGTGCTTGATTTCCAGTCCCATTTTTTCGAAGCGTCGGATAACATCCCCGTGCGGATGCCCGTAAGGGCTTTCGTGCGGCAAAGGGGCAGATATAATTATAAGTTCTGGTTTGATCTGTGAGAGCAGCTCATGGCTGCTGGAGGTTCGACTGCCGTGATGACCGGCACTGTATATCTCCACATGGCCCACCAGGTTTTTGCGGACCCATTCTTTTTCCTGTTCACTCTCTGCATCCCCGGTTAGAAGAATACGGGTGCCGGCCATATCAAGAACAAAAGAAATTGAAGCGTCATTGGGATTGGAATATTTTCGTCGCCCCGGATTGATAATTTCCACATTTTTACCGGGAAACAGCTCGGGTTCCTCCCCTCTTTTAACCTGGTAATAGGTTATATCCCGACGATCTATTTCTTTTAGTATTTCCCTATAGGTTTCAACGGGATGATCATAGCCGGAATCCCATACTTTACCGACCTCAAAATTTTCTATTAGTTCCAGGGCACCACCTATATGGTCAAGATGGGGATGGGTTAATACCAGGGTCTCAATTTTTTTAACTCCCAGATATTCGAGCAATCTAATAAGTTTAAAAACACTTCCCGGTTTCCCGGTGTCAATTACAGCAACCTGCCCGGCCGGGTTAATAATCAACTGACCGTCTCCCTGGCCCACCGGCGCAGAAATAAACCTCCACAGACCTGAATTTAACGGGGGTGGTTCTGCAATCCTTGTTTTTTCTTTAAATAAATTTTGGGAAACAAATACGACTGTCAGTATAATTACAAATATGCCCATCAACCACAACAACTGCATTCCCCGGCTTTGACGTCTGAAAAAAGCAAGCATTTTTAGCGATCACCTTTTATTGAGAATTTTATAAGAATTCTAATTTTAACAAAATAAAAAATTATGGCCAGCTATTAGCGGGTATTAAGCGAATATTAAACAAGATTGATATTTCTATCCGTTCAACTAAAAGTTTTGATTTTCTCCCATCCGGTATCAAGACAAAGGCAGGTGCTTATTTTAAAATTTTCCGGTCAGGTATTATTATTAATTCGCTGTTAATTAGGCTATACTTTAACACTTAAATTAAACAACTGAGAAACGGGTAATCATGGAACATAAAAAATTAAATTTTCTGGGGCCACTGGACTATTACAGCAGAGACAGCGGTCTTACTGTTATCTTAAAACAGATCCCCCAATCCCAAACTGTCTCAGTGCAAAGCTGGTTGCGGGTCGGAAGCGTTTACGAAGATGAAAAAAATAATGGTCTGGCTCATTTCCTGGAACACATGGTTTTTAAAGGAACAAGGAGATTTTCGGCAAAACAAATCAACAGCAGAGTCGAAGAAGTTGGTGGTTATCTGAATGCAGCCACTTCTCCCGATTACACTTATTACTACACAACGCTGCCGTCCGAATTCTGGCAGCGCGGTCTTGAATTGCTGCAGCAACTGGTGAACGCTCCCCTGCTTGAGCGTGATGATTTCGAAAAAGAGCGAAAGATAGTTCTTTCCGAGCTGGCCCGTTACGGCGATGATCCGCAGAAAAAACTCTGGAAACAGTTTGTGCCCCGTCTTTACGGTAATCATCCCTACGGCCGCTTAACGATCGGCACCGAAGAAGTGCTAAATAATGTTTCCCATGCTCAACTTCTTGATTTTTATGCCAGATATTACAGCCCACAGCGAACTATAGTTGTTGTCAGCGGTAATTTCCCGAAGGAACAGGTTTTAGAGGAGATAATTAATTTTTTTGATTTCAAAGCTCCTGCGGCCCCGGAACCGGATTTTATAGAACCGGATTCGCCTGAAACTGATTTTTTTCAGCTCCGGGAAGATGTCAACCAGATCCGTGGATTGTCGGGAACAATCGGGTTACCGGTTGAATCTGACCGGGCACTGGATCTCGATGTTATCACCAGTTTGCTTGGTGGTTCGCGCTCCTCGCGTCTTTATGAAAACCTGGTTCTCAGAAAAAAACTGGCTACCGGGATAAATGCGAGTTACTGGCTGCAAAAGGAACCCGGTCCGGTAATAATTAAATTTCGCAGCGAAGAAAAACACTTAAATGAGTTGTTAGCGGAGATAAACGAAGAGATAGAACGTTTTAAGTTCGAAGCAGTGGCCGGCGAGGAGCTGCAGCGGCTTAAAAACAGGGAGAAAGCCGGATTTATCTATTCTGCCCAGACTCCAGCCGACCTGGCCGAACAGCTCGGTTACTGGGAGGCTATTGGACACCTCGATTTTTTGCTTGCTTACCTGGAGCGAATGGAAAAGATAACGGCAAATGATTTACTGGAAACGGCCAATGAATTTTTCAGTGACCGCTCTTTTATAACCGGGGTTGTCACTCCCGAAAACAAAGGTGAAAAAGATGCTTGATAAATATCAAAAATCCAATCTGCAGTGCGGAGCCACTCTGATTCACCAGCAGCGCCGCCAGCCGCCGCTAACTGTTATAAAATTTTTCTTTCCCGCGGGCAGCAGCTTTGATCCGCCGGGCAAGCAGGGGCTGGCTGTTTTAACCGGAGAGCTGCTTACCACAAGCAGCAAGAAGATGGATATGTATCAGTTCGGCCGTTTTACCGAAAAACATGGATTGAAAGTATCCAGTTCGGTAAGCCGTGATTATACCGTTATAAGTTTTACGGCGATCAATGATAATCTTCCCGCTCTTTATAAAATTATCGACCAGGTGTTTAATCAACCGGTTTTTTCCGGCAAAGCTTTTGAACGGACAAAAACACGCCAGCTTGCCGAGATACGCTCAAGGCGTGAACAGACGTCCAGTTTTGCCCTTGACGAAGGGGCACAGTTTTTTTACGGCGACCATCCTTATGGTTCTCCCCTGCGCGGACATCTGGAAACAGTGGCCGAATTAAAACCCGTTGATTGCCGGAAGTTTTTTGAAGAAAATATTACCCTGTCCGGGTTGATTATTTCTACTGTGGGCGAAGCTGATACAGGAAAAATAACAACTATTGCAGAAAACCTGGATCTGAATTCAGAACCGGCCAACCGCCCGCAAAAAAATAATTTTTCACCGAACCGGGGCCGCAAAATATTTCACAAACAGATTGAGCAGCCTACCCATCTGCTTTTTTATCCGGCCCCCGCCCTCACCGCGGCGGAATATATTCCTCTGCA
>JBKGYI010000100.1:0-5949 GCA_046546195.1 bacterium
AATTGAATACGAGATGAATATGGAAATGGAAATGAAGCAAAATATGATGGGAAAATCGATGACTACCCACCAGGACCAGGTTGTCGGTTTTAATCAGCGTATCCTGGGGGTAGACGAGGACGGGACTATAAACCAGGAGACAGAATTTACTCGGATGGGAATGGAGATGCGCATTGAAGGTCCGGAAGGCAATGAAATGTTTTCCAGCCACTATGATTCTGATGACCCGGATGATTCCGACCGGGAGTTTGAAAACCTCGGGGAGATAGTTGGAGTTAAAACCACAATGAGAGTTTCTCCCCGCGGCGAAATCCTTGAAATCTCCGGCTGGGATGAAGCGATGAACAAAATGATGGCTGATGTTCCGGACGAGATGCGCAAGCAGATGGAGGATATGTTTGGTGAGAAGGCGATGATGGGCTGGATGTCTGAGATTAACGCCTCCTACCACGATGAACCGGTAAATGTTGGAGACACATGGACGGCGGAAAATGAACTTAAAAGCCCCTTCCCGATGGATTTGAAGACGGAGATGAAACTGGCTAAAATAAATCGGGGAAGTTATGAAATACATTATCAGGCCGAGGTCTCACCACCGGCCGACGGCGGGGCAGTGCTTGATTTTGGCCCGATGCCGATGACCATTGAGCTGTCGGGAACCGCCGAAGGAAAGATTTTTCTGGATCGGGAAACCCACATGTTAATCTCCATGGAGAGCGAGCACGACTATGACGGCATGATGAAGATGGATATGAGTGAAATGGAAGATCGTCCCGAACAGATGCCCGAAACAATGGAAATACCGGTGGAAATAATCCAGAAACAAAGATTGGAAGGAAAATTTGTTCGCTGAACAAAATGCCCGGTTTAAGCCGGTTTGCCGGTTGTTCTCTGGCGGGTGAACAACTTGGTTTCGGAGCAGGATTTTGATGAACTGCTGACCGAAGCGCTGGAAGAGTTGCCCCTCTGGGTACAGGAGATTATTGAGCGGGAAAATATAGTCATCTGCGGACGGGAAAAAGCTTCTCCCGGTGTGTTGGATAAAGACAGTAATCGTATCCTGGGGCTTTTCAGGGGAGTTCCTTACGGTAGTAGAAGCAGGGAGCCGCTGCCGCCGAGAATTGAAATATACAGGCAACCGATGCTTGAGAATTATGGGCCGGATAATCTAAAAGAGAAGATTAAAAAAACTTTAATCCATGAAATAGGTCATTTTCTGGGGATGAGCGAGGAGGAAGTGCGCCGCCGTGGTTTTTAGTAAAATGCGGTAAAACGGTTAAAACTTTTTTATTTCCAGAGTTTCTCCTTCGCCAATATATTTTTTACCAAATTTGCGGATCAAAGGTAAACAGATGAGCAGCAATAAAATACCGCAGATAATACCGTTTAGTTCCGGTGCAAAAGGAAGTCGCAGTAAATCTCCGTAGTTATGACCGAGGTAAGTCCCACCTGCAAAGAAAGCAAGGGGTAGAACAAACAGGATAAAAGCAGCTCCCCACATTATCCCCTCGCGAGGAGTTACATGGATGGTGTCGCCTGGTTTCAGTTCCAGCCCGGCCGGATTTTTAACTGTTACCCTGCGTCGCCCGGCTACCGAGCAGGCGAGGCTGTCACAGTCCTCGCAGCCTTCGGGTTCATTCATGAGAATTGTTATCTTGCCGTCGTTTATTTCTTCGACTTTAGCAAGGGCCATTCAGGATTTATCTTCCAGATAGGCGATAGCGCCGGTCGGACATTTTTCCACGCCGGCGTCACATTCATCGGTTTTGCTGTGGTCGACAACGGCAAGATTACCCTCCATCTCCACCCCGTCACAGAGTTTTGCGCAGAGACTGCAGCCTATACAGGCAACCTCGCAGGCCTGACGGGCTTTTTTGGTGTCGTCCTGAGATTTACACCAGACAAAAAGTTGATGATTGACATTATGGAGTTCAAACAGGTCTCGAGGGCAGGCTTCCACGCAGGCTCCACAGGCGACGCAGTTTTCTTCGACAACGACGGGCAATCCGTTGTCGTTCATGTGGAGTGCTTCGAAATTGCAGGCTTCCACACAGTCACCAAAACCAAGGCAGCCGTAAATACAGGCTTTAAAGCTTCCGCCCACCTGGTGGGCCGCCGCGCAGGTTTCAATTCCCCTGTATTCTCCGCGCCGGATTGTTTCTTTTTCTCCCCCCCGACAGAGCAAGCGGGCGATTTGCTGGTGAGTACTTTCGGCTTCCAGCCCCAGAAATTCGGCCATTTTTTCCACGGCATCATCACTGGCCACCGTGCAGCCGGCGGGATTGACTTTATCGGTAACCATTGCTTTGGCCATCGCCTCACAACTTGCGTAGCCACAGGCACCGCAGTTGGCTCCGGGGAGCATATCTTTAAGTTGTTCAACCCGGGGGTCCGCGCCTGGTTTGAGAGTTTTATGGGCAATCGCAAGCCCCAGGGCAAACAGAGCACCCAGGGCGCCCATGCTCAAAACAGCAATTATATTCATATTTTTTCACTCCATAAAAAAATCACAATTAATATGCAGGGGGAAATAAAGCGGGGCTCTTTTTTACCGGATTTCATACCGAAAGCAGACCGGCAAAACCCATGAAAGCCATAGCTAAAATTCCCGCTATCAGCAGGGTTATACCTGCACCCCGGAAAGGTTCGGGGACATCGGCAAACTGTAGTTCTTCGCGGATTCCAGCCATGATCACAATTGCCAGGGTAAAACCAACTCCGGCTCCAATTCCGAAGGACAGTGTTTCCAAAAAAGAATAATTTCTCAGCGAAGCAAATAAAGCCAGCCCGAGAATCGCGCAGTTTGTGGTAATCAGTGGCAGAAAAATTCCCAGAGTCTCGTAAAGTGCGGGGCTGACCCGCTGGATAAACATTTCAACAAGCTGCACCAGCGAGGCAATTACCAGGATAAAGGCCACGTACTCGAGATAGGGTAAATTATAGGGAATTAGTAGAAAATGATTGATCAGCCAGGAGACTACTGCTGTCAGAGTCATTACGAATGTGGTTGCCATCCCGAGACTAAATGCGGAATCTATCCGGTTTGATACGTTGAGGAAGGGACAGATTCCGAGAAAATAAGTTAAAACAAAGTTGTTTACCAGAACGGCGGAGATGAAGACCAGTATTATTTCCATTTTAACTCACCCTCAGTTTGGTGCTGATATGATTGGCGATTCCAACCAGGACACCCAGTGTTAAAAAGGCACCGCCGGGCAGAACCATTATAAGCCAGGGGCGGATAATTCCGCCGGTTATCGTGTGGCCAAACAGTTCGCCGACACCTAAAATTTCTCTTGTCGATGACAGGGCGAGCAGGGCCAGCACGAAGCCGGTGCTCATTCCCGCAGCGTCAACAAATGAGCGGCCAACATTATTTTTGGAAGCAAAAGCTTCCTGGCGGCTTAATATTAAGCAGTTCACGACTATCAAGGGCACATAAGGTCCCAGTTCGGCGCTTATAGCCGGGAAAAGGGCGGCAAGGACCATATCGGCCATAGTGACAAAGGTGGCAATGATAACGATATAGGAGGCGATCCGCACCTGGCGGGGGATAAGATTTTTTACCAGCGCAACCATAATACTTGAGCAGACGAGAACAAAAGTGGTCGCCAGTCCCATTGCCAGACCGTTTAAAGCGGTGTTGGTAACAGCAAGAGTAGGACACATTCCCAGCAGTTGCTTGAATACCGGGTTCTCTTTCCATAATCCTTTGCTGAAAGTGTTTGCAAGTGAATTTTTATCACTCATCTTTTTTCTGCCTTTCTTTCCATTCTTTAATCCGGGGGCCTGCTTTTTCAATTGCCCGATTTAAAATTCTAACCACTGCTTTTGAAGATATTGTGGCTCCGGTGATCGCCTGTATCTGGTTTGACTTTTGCGACTGCGGGTCTTTTGAAATTTGTATTTCAGGTTGTATTTTTAAATTTTCAAACCAGTTTAAAAATTTGTAGGCACTTTTATTTTTTGGATTGGAATTATATTTTGTAATTTCGGCTCCCAACCCCGGTGTTTCTACCTGGGCGAGTATTTCCAGCCCGGACATTTTTTCGAGTTCGGGTGTCAGACCGGCCATCAGTTTTATTTCGCCCTGATAACCGGTACCGGCCGCTTCAAAGGCAAAACCTGTAATATCTTCGTTTTTGTCATAGCAGACGTAAATTTTTTTATCATCCTTATAGGCGGCCAGCTCGGAAAAATCATCAGTTTCCGGAACTAATTTAAAAATTGCTTTTTGTTTATTTTTCTCAGCGTGCGCTTCTATTCGCGGTTCGGCCCACTGCTGAAGCGAGGAAAGAATTGCTGCCGAGGACATTGTGATAACAGCCAGGACAAGAACCATTCTTAGCACCAGTTTCATGCGAAGTCACCTTTTTTGCCGAACATTGCCGGCAGTGTATAGCGATTTATCAGTGGGGTTATAGCGTTCATCAGCAGGATTGAGTACATGACACCCTCGGGCAGCCCGCCAAACAGCCTGATTAAAATCAGCAGTATTCCGGCTCCACAGCCAAATATCCAGCTTCCCGGTTTTGTTATTGGCGAGGTAACCATATCGGTGGCCATGAAAAAAGCCCCAAGCAGCAGGCCGCCGGCCAGCAGATGGGAGAGGGAATCGGGATGTTCGGGGTTGATAAGATGAAATAATTCCCCGAGCACAACCACAGTCCCCAGAAAGCCAGCCGGGATGCGCCAGTCAATATTTTTAATTAACAGTAAAAACAGACCACCGATTAAAATTGCAATAGCAGAGGTCTCTCCGATACTGCCGCCGATGTTACCGAAAAATAGCCGGCTGTAGGGAACAAACGTCTGGTTGAATTTCATCAGTGAAAGCGGGGTGGCGGTAGTTGTTGCTTCCACCCCGGGCCGGTAGAAAAAAGCGGGTACCCAGGTTGTCATAATTACCGGGAAAGCAGCCTGCAAAAAGGCGCGCCCGACCAGAGCCGGGTTAAATATATTATGGCCCAGCCCGCCAAATATCTGTTTGCCCAGAGCTATGGCGACCACAGAACCCAGGGCGGCAAGAGTGAGCGGTATTTTGACCGGCAGACATAAGGCGAGCAGAAGGCCCGTGATTACGGCGCTGCCGTCTTTTATTGCCACCGGTTTACCGCGTAAATAGCAAAATATCGTTTCTGTAAGAACTGCTGAGAAAATGCAGGTTAAAATTATGGCTAAGGCACGTAAGCCAAAAAAATAGATTCCGGCTCCAGTCGCCGGCATCAGGGCGAGGAGAACCGAATACATTATCCGGGGGGTGGTTTCTTGTTCCTGGATATGCGGTGTGTTTTGCAAGATAAAGTTATGATTAGTGGTTTTAGCCATCAAACTTTGCGTCCTTCCGCGATCTTTTGTTTTCCTACCTTCAACCAGTGTAAAAGGGGGATACCTGACGGGCAAACGTATGAGCAGACTCCGCAATCCAGGCAGCCGTTGATATCAAGTTTCTCCGCTTCGTTATAACGTTTATTTCTGACAAATTTCATCAGCCGGGTGGGAACGAGCTGCTGGGGACACTGGCGGACACAGCGCCCGCAGCGGATACAGTCCAGCTCATCCTTGAAGATGATTTCCTTGTCCTGAAAAGCCAGGATTCCGCCGCTTGTTTTTAACAGGGGAACTGTGAGTTCGGCCTGCGGAGTTCCATCATTGGCCCCCCGTCGACGATCAGCCGGGCTGTTTCTAAATCTGTTTCGCAGTGTTTGAGTATCGTTTCAAAATCAGTACCGATCGGGATGAGATAATTGCCGGCTTTGCCCACAGCCCCACCGGCCACGGTTACCGGCCGTTCTATCAGAGGTTTACCCTCGAAGACCGCCTCGGCAAGGACCGCGGCGGTGTTTACATTGTTGACCACCACGCCGGCGTCCAGCGGCAGTCCGGTTGGTTTGACCTGTCTCCCGGTCAGGGCGTAAACCAGCATGTTCTCCACACCTTGTGGATATT
>JBKGYI010000101.1:0-5926 GCA_046546195.1 bacterium
ATTGGCCAGCCCTTCCTGCAGTTCACGCGCTTCCTCTTCACTTAAATTCCAGGGGTGCATAATCAAATTCATCCTTATTATTTTTTTATTTACTTTTTTAGCTTTTATTAACTATATACGGCTTTCGACGATTTGAAAATATTTTCCTCCCAAAAAGGAAATAGTTTCTATTTTTTTAGTGAGATGATAAATTTAGTTTTCTTATAAAAATCTATATTACATTTTTTATACAATTCAGAACATAATCTTGCATCCAGGACTGAAAAACAAATGTACGAACCAGCAGTTGATTTTTTAAACAGTTTTTTCGAGGACGGTATCGTATTTTTCAGTGAATGGCGCAAACTCCCTGAATTTATCGGTAAAGTTTTGAAACACTTCTGGCATAGTTTCCTTGAGAAAGGACTGCTCTTAAAAGCTGCGGCTCTGAGTTATACAACCGTTTTGTGTATTCTCCCCCTGCTGGCGGTTACTTTCACAGTTTCTTCTTTTATAATAGCACGGATGGATCCGGCCCAGACCGACCAGCTTATTGACACTGTAATTGTCAGACTTGTCCCCCAGGTGCAACTGCTCAACAAAACAGAAACAGAAGATCTGAAAGTCAATACCCCGGGACCGGCAATGCCGACCAGGGAGCAACTGCGCGAACAGGTAAAAGAGATGATGAATCAGCTCGGCTCAGGCGGTGTGGGGCTGGTGGGAATCGGTTTTTTTATTTTTCTTGCTATCTCCCTGCTGGTGGCTATGGAGCATATTTTTAATGATATCTGGAAAGTGCGTTCCGGCAGACCTATCATTATAAAGATTGCTATGTACTGGAGTGTTTTGACCCTGGGAACTTTCTTATTGATAACAGCAATTACGATGACCGGGCGCTGGCAATCAACGGCTGTTTTTCAGCGCCTCCAGAAATTACCCTATTTTACCCGGCTTTTTCAGTTTATAACCCCTTTTGTTTTATTCTGGATTGCCCTGACATTTATTTATATGGCGCTGCCCAACAAACGAGTACGTCTCCTGCCAGCTTTTATCGGCGCTATTTTCGGAGGAAGCCTGCTTCAGTTCAATAACATACTTAACGCCCTTTATATATTTAACGTGGCAATGGTTCGCCGCCTTTACGGTGGGCTGGGCATCCTGCCGATTTTCTTACTCGGTTTATATGTTTCCTGGCTCTTTGTGCTTGCCGGCGGACAGTTAACTCACTCAATAGAAACAATTTATGAGGAAAGAAAAACGTAACCCACTTCAGCAGGGATTTTTAATAAAATGACCAGATATTTTTTTAAAAAATTTTCTGATTACTTCAAATATACCTTTGTTGTTTTAAAAAACTGGAGAAAATTACTCGGTTTTATTTTTCGAGTTACCAGACATTTTTTCTACAGTTTTTTAAAAAAGGGTTTACTTCTGAAAGCTGCGGCGCTCAGCTATACCGCAGTCCTCTGTATTCTTCCCCTTCTGGCAATGACCTTTGCCGGATCTACGTTTTTTATTGAGCGCATGGAACCCGAACAGGTGAATGAAATGATAGATAAAACGATCGTCCGCCTGGTTCCCCAGGTAAAACTTCTCGAAGAAACTGCCGGGGCTGCAGAAGTTCACCAGAATTCTGAAAACGGACCCTCAATACCAACCCGTGAGCAATTGCGGGAACAGGTAAAAGAGATGATGAACCAGCTTGGTTCGGGCGAGGTAGGAATAATTGGAATAACATTCTTTGTTTTTCTGGCTATTATTCTCCTGGTTTCAATGGAAAATATTTTCAACGACATCTGGAAAGTCAAAAAAGGCCGTTCGATGTTTCGTAAATTCGCCATATATAAAACCGTTATTTCTACCGGGAGTTTTTTACTTTTGTTAATTATATTTGCGGCCAATCGCTGGCAGTCGATTACAATGTTTCAAAGATTACCACATCTACCCCGGTTCGACGGTTTTTTGCAGATTTTCTCACCGTTTGTTCTTGTCTGGATGGCTCTGACAGTTGTTTACATGGCAATGCCTCACAAAAAAGTTAAGTTCATCCCCGCTGCCACCGGAGCTTTTTTGGCAACGATATTACTTCAGATTAATAATTTTTTAAATACCTATTACGTTTTTAACGTGGCCAGGGTTCGACATTTTTACGGCGGTTTGGGAATTCTACCGATATTTTTACTCAGTCTCTATTTATCCTGGCTTCTCATACTTGTCGGAGCACAGCTAACCCATTCGATAGAAACAATAGACAAAGAAACGAAAAAATTTACACCTATCTAACCGGGTTGCGTTTTTTACCTGTGCAAAGGGGCTGTGTCGCTGAAGGTTACATCGGGGTTGTCCTGCTTATCACGGCGCAGGGTTAATTTTGTTTTAAAAAGTAAGATTGGATAGCCGTCTTTATCTTTGAGGACTTTTCGGTAAGAACCACGGTTAAATGTTTTGGGATCAAGATCCTTCCCTTCTATCCAGCGGGCGTGCTTGAACGGTAATTTTTGAAGCCGGACTTCCACCCCGTATTCCTCTTTTAGCCTGTACTCAATAACTTCAAACTGAAGTTGCCCGACTACCCCGATAATAAACTCGCGCCCGGAGTGTTCCCAGGGTTCAAAAACCTGCACGGCCCCCTCTTCCGCCAGCTCGGAAAGTCCTTTGTTTAAATGCTTGCGCTTGAATGCGTCATCACTTTTTACCAGGGCAAAATGTTCCGGCGAAAAACGGGGAACTTCATTATATTCCACAGCTTCCCCGGAAGACAATGAATCGCCGATATGAAAAATACCGGGATCAAACAGCCCTATTACATCGCCGGGGTAAGCTGTTTCTATAAGTTCTCTTTCCCGAGCCATGAACTGCCTGGGCTGGGCCAGGCGTACTGTCTCTTTATTACGTTCGATTGTGGCTTCCATACCTTTTTCAAAAACACCGCTGCAGACTCTCATGAAAGCAAGCCGGTCTCTGTGATTGGGATCCATATTTGCCTGTATCTTAAATATGTAACCGCTGAAATAATCAGCCGTCGGATTTATGCCGCCGCGCGGACGCGGGTCTGGCGCTATATCAACAAATCCTTTCAAAAACGGCCTGACCCCGAAATTTGTCTGAGCGCTGCCAAAAAACATCGGAACCTGCTGCCCGCGCAGAAAATCCTTGCGTTCGAAATTATCACCGGCAATATCTAACAGTTCGATCTCTTCTTTTAGTTGCTTGTAAAGCTCAGCACCGAGATTTTCTTTTAACTTTTCATCTCCAAATTTAAGTTTTTCCGTATCCAGTTTTTCCTGACCGTGTTTTTCGCCCTTTTCGTAAAAAATCATACGTTCTTCCCGGCGATCATAAATACCTTTGAAATTTTTCCCTTTACCCACCGGCCAGTTAAAAGGATACATCCGGATATCAAACTCGTTTTCCAGCTCTTCAATCAGATCCAGGGGGTCAAGTCCAAAACGATCGAGTTTATTTATGAACATAAAATAAGGTATCTCGTGGCGGCAACAGAATTTAAACAGTTTACGGGTCTGTTTTTCAACTCCGCGTGTTCCATCGATGACGATAATTGCGCTGTCAGCAGCGACAAGTGTCCGATAGGTGTCCGCGCTGAAATCAGCGTGGCCGGGTGTGTCCAGCAGATTGATAAATTTTTCGTCGTAGGAAAATTGCATAACGCTGGAAGTGATTGAAATTCCCCGCTCCTTCTCCATGTCCATCCAGTCCGAAGTAGCGTGGCGGTCGGCTTTGCGTCCCTTTACTGAGCCGGCCCGGTGAATTGCACCGCTGTAAAGAAGCAGTTTTTCAGTAAGCGTAGTTTTCCCGGCATCGGGGTGCGCAATAATAGCGGCAGTTCGCCTGTTTTTAATCTCTTTTTCAATATCAACAGCCATTAGTTTCTACCTCGGCGGGAATTTTTAATTACTTACATTATAACAGGAAGCAGCAGCAATTGAATATATTTAACCGCAACTGCAGTAATAGTTTTTCTGCCGGTCAGGTCAGTTCCCTGATTAACTGTTCCTGGCCCGGGTGGCGTCGGATAAGAGTTTTGGCCTGTGCCAGCTCAAAATCATCAAACTCAAAACCGGGCATTACCACACAGCTTACCAGGGAAAAATCCACCCCTTCGGCCGGGCGGGCAGCCATCCAGGTGCCACGGGGAACTAAACCGTGCAAATGATGCCCTGTATTTACTTTTTTGCTCAAATATAGTTTTTCCAGACCGGTATCCTCGTCTAAAAGATAAAGCTCCAGTGTTCCTCCGGCCAGATGAAACCACAGTTCATCGGATTTCAAGCGGTGGAAAACAGATTTTTCCCCGGCCGGAAGTAGATAATAAATTCCTGCCGCGAATTTTCTTGAACCACTATATCTTTCCGGTAAAGCGGATTTATCAATCGACTCATCCGATTGATAAATCACGCTGTAATATCCACCCTCAGGGTGTTCTTCCATCCCGTATCGTTTAATAAGCTTGTCGACCAAATTCATTGTTTATCAGGATAAATATTGCCCTTGCTGGCGGCAGGCATAGTCACGTTAATTTTCCGTCTGCTCCCGGTCAACACCCTGTTTCTCAACTCCACGGGTCGCACAGCCGATAACTGCAAGAGAAAAAAGAAAACATAAAATAAGCGCTAAATATCTTTTCACAGTTTTTAACCTCCCCTGGTTGCTTTAAAAAGATACGTGGTGTTGAACCCGAAAAATATCATTCTCTTCCCAGCTATTATCCCCCGTGTCATACTCTTCTTCCCGGCCGGCTTCAAAATGTGTTTTCCAGCTGTGGCCTTTGTGGTACCACTGCAGACCAAGATAAGTTTCCCTCTCTTTTAAATCACGGTTGTCATTGTCCGGGTGGGAATAAGAAAACCGGGCCGACGCAAAAAGTTTTTCCGGTCTTAATAACATCCCGCCACCTGCGGTATAACCCCGCCCCCGAAAATCATCGCCATCCTCAAGATCTACAGACCAGGAAAAGCCCTGCAGATGCAGGCTATAGAGGCTGTACCGGAAAGACAAATTTGCCGTATAGGAAGTCACTTTTTCCGCAGTATCCGAAGTTCCGGATAACGCCCAGTTCTGGATACTGTTGCGGTTGGCATGGTAAACACCGCCGCCGAGAGAAAACTGTGGTCTATTCGAACGGGTAACCAGAGCCTCCTCTTTGGCCTTACCCTGGCCCGAACTGTATTCCAGCCGGGCGCTGTACATATTCCCCTGGCTGGCTTCGGTTTCTTTATCAAGCGTGCCACCACCGTCAAATACACCGGCGGCATAGTTAATACCTTTGAATTTCCCGTGAAATTGCATCCCGACATCCCCGCCGCCCGGCCATTCAAACTTACTGCTGGCAGCCGAACGCTCCGTGAAAAGATGACTGCTGCTGGAAGTGGAGCGTTCCCAGCCCCAGGGGGAATCATACTGACCAAATTTTATTGCCAGCAGTTTTGAAAACCGATAATCAATCCAGAGATCCTGACCCGCCGAAGCTCCAAAATCATAGCCAAGTTCCCAGGTTAAATCTTCGTTTAAAAAATATCCACCAAGTACAACTTCCGCTCTTTTGATATCAAAAGAGCTCAGGTTTTCTTTCTCATCCCGGCGTTCATATTCATAGCGGGGCTGAATTTTCCCCGATACTTCCAGCCCGAAACTGCCATCAGACGCTTCAAAATTTAATCCCGGCTGCCAGCGGGTGGCAACTTCGCTCCCCTGAACCGGGGCTGTTATAACCGCAATAAAAACTACAGATAACAACAGAGGTAAAAAATAACCGGTTTTTGAAAAACTCATAAATACAACCTCCTGAGGAAATAAATTTAACCATCACTGCTAAAAAACTTTATATACATTATTAAGTTTATACTATATCAGCGGTTAAGAAAATAAACCATCGACTCCGTTCAGAACCTTCCAATGGTCTGTCATTACCCGGCTTGACCGGACA
>JBKGYI010000102.1:0-5848 GCA_046546195.1 bacterium
TTACGGTTACCGAGGTCGATCCCCTGAAAGCGCTTGAGGCCCGGATGAGTGGTTATGATGTCAGACCGATGGATGAAGCTGCAAAATACGGTGACATTTTTGTTACGGCAACAGGTAATATCTCGGTTATTCGCCGGGAACATTTTGAAGCGATGAAAGATGGAGCTATTGTTGCCAACTCAGGTCACTTTAACGTGGAAATTGACCTGGAGGATCTTGCTGAAATGTCTGAAGACAAACGGCAGATTCGCCCGAGCCTTGAGGAGTATGCTCTGAAAGACGGTCGTTCGATTTTTGTGCTTGGCGAGGGCAGACTGGTTAACCTGGCTGCCGCCGAGGGGCACCCGGCCGAAGTTATGGACATGTCGTTTGCCAACCAGGCACTGTCGGCGGAGTATCTTGCTAAAAACGAAGGTGAATTACCGGTTGCTGTCCACGCGGTTCCCGAAAAAATCGACAAGGAGATCGCCAGATTAAAACTGGCTGCTCTCGGTGTTGATATCGACATACTCACGGAAAAACAGGTTAAATACCTTAATTCCTGGGAAATGGGAACCTGATATAAAAAGTAAACAGACAGCCCCGGTTCAAAACCGGGGCTGTTATCAATTTTTCTACAGGGGGCAAATTAGCAGATGTCTTTGGTGACGCTGCGGGATATCAGGGAAAAGCTTTCTTCATCGGGAATTAAACCCGATGATTTTTGGAAAACTATTAACGAAAGACTTGAGACCGATTTTGGTTTTCGGGTTGTTTCTGCTGATCAAACCGCCAGTATTGATTCCACCGCAATTGTCCTCAGCCGGGATATGGGTGATAAAACTTATTATCTTGTTAAAGTAAAAAAGGGGTTGACGGTCGATGTTGAGGAATTGGAATGGTTTTTTGAGTGGGCATTGCAGAGATATCATTATTTGACAAAATGTTTTCAAAATAACAAAAATCAGCTCAGGATAGTGTTTTTGAACCGGTTCTATGAACTTGTTGAGCAGCAGGATTTCGAGGGCTCCCCGCGGTTGCTTGTTAAAGAACTGGTCAAATTATTAAAGGACTGTTTTGATTTTTGTGTTGAGGGGGTCTGGCTTTTAAAAGACGAAGAAAGCCTGTCTCTTTATGAAAGTTCCCATGTCGAACCGGTTGAGTTGCCCGCGGGTGTTCACATTGGAAATGAGAAACAGCTGCTTGTTCATGATGAACATTATTTTTATATACTTTCCACCAACGGTGAGAAGATCGCTGTAATAGCCTTTTATACGCCAAACGAACAGGTTTCGGATGAGTTGCAGGAGTTTTTCGAACCGTTGATCCCGTTGATCAGTTCTTATTTCAGAAAACTGGAAAAATGGGTGACCACCGCCCGTCATCAGCTGTATGACTTTGGGCGTACCGAAACATTGAGCAAGGAATTATTTCAAACCACCCAGGGGCTGCAGGAAGTCTGGGATACTCTGGCAAAAACAGTACACGGAATGTTTGAATCCGATGACTGCCGGTTGTTTTTGCGTCAATCAGAACGAAAACTCGTTCTTCGCGGTCAATATCCCGCCGACCGGCAAAAAGGCACGGAGATAATCATCGGGGAGGATCCTCTTATTCAATCGGTGATTGATGAAGAAAAAGCAGTTCTGATCAACAATCTTCCCCAGCAGGAAGAAAACGACAGGTCGGCCCGTGGAATTCGCAGTTTTATTGCTGTGCCTTTTCGCTATAAAGACAAAGTGATTGGAACAATAAACCTTTCCTCGGAAACACCCCATGTTTATACCAGCGAGGACCTGGAAAAATTGACCCGGTTTGCGGATAACCTGGCTACCGTTTATCATAACACGGAAGAGTTTGCCAATCTTACTTCTTATGTAGAAAAATTATTATCAAATCTTCCGGTGGGAGTGATTGACCTGCGGTTGGAGCCGGCGGAAGTTGTGCTGAATGAAAAAGCCCGCGAGCTGCTTGGTTTTGCAAAAAAAGTTGTAAAAAGGGACGAGTTCGAAGAGCGACTGACCTCTGAACCCGGAGGCCGCCGCCTTCTGGAGTTGATGTATGAACCGCAGCTTGACAGTCCATCCGGACCGGAAAAAATAGAGTTGGAATCAGAAAATTTTTACCCGGTCGTGGTCTCCGCTTTGAGTACCCCGATTAAAAATGTTGAGGAGGAGTTAAGCGGGGTACTGCTTGTTTTAACCGACATTACCGAACAGCAGATGTTGAATAAACAGGTTAGCCGTCAGGAACGCCTGGCCGCTCTTGGAGAGCTGGCTTCCAGTCTTGCTCATGAGATTAAAAATCCCCTTACTTCCATTATTGGTTTTACTCAGCTTATTCCCCAGCGCAGTGACGATATTGGTTTTTTGAAGAAAATGGCAAAAATAGTTGGTCAGGAATCAAGCCGTCTCAATTCGCTGGTTGATAATTTGCTCTCTTTTGGCAAACCCCAGGTGGGCAGCCGTTCACTTGTTAAAATAGGTGAGATTATCGATGATATTTATATTCTGTTGAATAAAAGAATAGATAAACAGGAAGTGGAGTTTGTTGATAATGTTCCGGAAAAAATTGAAGTATACGGTGACCCTTTGAAGCTGAAGCAGATATTTTTAAATCTTGCTCTTAACGCGCTGGATGCCCTGTCTGAAGGGGGAAAGCTGGAAATAAGCGCCCGTCCGGCGGGAGAATTAGCTATAATTGAGGTATCTGATACGGGTTCGGGAATTAAAAAGGAAGCAATCGATAAAATATTCAATCCTTTTTTTACAACCCGTCCGGAAGGAACGGGACTGGGTCTTGCGATAACGCATCGTATAGTTGATGAACATGATGGCGAGATAAGAGTTGATTCTGCTGTTGGACAGGGGACAACCATGAAGGTTTATTTGCCCCGCCAGGCTCCCGTTAATTCGAAAAATTCAAACGAGGATGAGTAAAAATGGCTGATAAAGTAGAAATTGCGGTTATTGATGACGACCCCAGTATATGCGAGCTGTTCACGGAAGCATTCAAAGACAAATATGCAGTTCGAACTTATCTTGATGGCCAGGAAGGGATTGAAGCGATTAAAAAAGCTGCCCCCGATATTTTAATTCTGGATTTGCGGTTGCCCGGCATGGGTGGGATGGAGATTCTTAAAAAAATAAACGAAAAATGGCCCGAAATTGAAGTGATAATGGTTACAGCTCACAAAGACATTCGTTCGGCGGTTAAAGCGGTTAAACTGGGGGCCTACGACTATGTCAGTAAACCGTTTGACCTGGAAGAGATAGAGGTAATAATAGAAAAGTGCCTGGAAAACAGGGAACTCAAGGAAGAAGTAAAACAACTGCGTCTCTATTTAAAAGGCAATTTCCGGCACACGCCGTTGATCGGGAAAAGTCCGGCGATGCAGAGGGTTCAAAAAAGAATCGAAAAGGTCGTTAATACCGATACACATGTCCTGATCAGCGGGGAGAGCGGAACCGGTAAAGAAGTGGTGGCAAATACGATTCATTATCGAGGCCCGCGCCGCGAACAACCTTTCGTGGCCGTGAACTGTGCCGCCATACCATCTAACCTGCTGGAAAGTGAACTTTTCGGTCATAAAAAGGGGGCTTTTACCGGTGCTGAGGAGGATAAAAAGGGGAAGATTGAGCTTGCTGATAAAGGGACACTATTTCTTGATGAAATCGGTGCAATGCCCCTGGAGATGCAGGCTAAAATTTTACGTGTTCTGCAGGACAGGCAGATTATGCCGGTTGGCGGTGAGCATGCCCGGGAAATTAATTTTAGGCTTATTTCTGCCACCAGTGCCCGGCTCATGGATATGATAGAAAATGAACAGTTCAGGGAGGATCTTTTTTACAGGATTAATGTTTATGAAATAAATATTCCCCCGCTGCGTGAACGTAAAGAGGATATTCCGGTTTTCTGTGAATTCTTTTTGAAAGAAATTAATAAGAAAGGCGACCACGGAGTGGAAGGGATAAGCGATGAAGCTATGCAGCTGCTTATGAACCATGACTGGCCCGGTAATGTTCGGGAGCTGCGCAACGCCCTGGAAAGTGCGGCGGTTGTCAGCGAGGATGAGCAGCTTGAACCTGAAGATTTTAATCTTTTTCAACGAAAAAAATCTTCGCAGTCGAACTCGGAAGATTTAAACGCCGGGATGTCTCTGGAAGAGGCGGAAAAAATTCTGATAGAAAAAACACTGTCTGAAAATGCCGGTAACATAACAAAATCGGCTGAAATATTAGGAGTGACCAGGAAAACACTGCGCAATAAAAAGGATAAATACGGAATTTAACTAAAACTCTCGGAGGATATAAAAATGGATTTTGAGTTGATTATTAAGGGTGGTTCTCTGTATACCGGTTTTGAAAAATTTGAGGCTGATATTGGGATAAAGGACGGTAAAATCACAGAAATCGGTTCTAACATCACAGAAGATGCCGGGCGTATTATAGATGCTTCCGGCTGCCAGGTGCTGCCGGCTGCTATTGATCCGCACGTTCATTTTAACCTGGAGCTGCCGCTGCTGGGTATAACATCACGCGATGACTATAACCGGGGCACAAAAGCAGCCGCCCATGGGGGGGTTACAACTGTAATAGATTACGGCAATCAGCAGGAGGGTGGGAGTTTGCTGGCCGGCATTCAGCAGAGAATCGACGATGAGATTGAAGGGCTGACTGCAATCGATTATTCCCTGCACGGCTGTGTTTATCACTGGCATGCAGGTGTCCTTGAGGAAATGGAAGAGCTTGTCGCCCGCGGTTTTCCCACTCTGAAGATGTTTATGATTTATTCGGGCGAAGGCTGGCAGTCTGACGAACCCGCTTTGCTGGAGGCGCTGCGTCGTGCCGGCCAGCTTGGCGCTACTGTATGTGTTCACTGTGAGAACGATCTGCTGTTGAATCATTTTACCGAGCAAACTGCAGCTGCCGGTTCTCAGGCTGCCGGTGCCTATGCTCTGGCTCTATCGCGGCCCAATATAGTAGAGTATTCAGCAATTCAGACCGTGGTTCAACTGTGTGAGTTTGTCGATGGCCGTTTATATGTGGTTCACACGTCAACAGGTGAGGGGGTGGATATAATAGCTGCTGCCCGCCGTCGTGGTGTCCAGGTCTTCGGTGAAACAGCCCCGCAGTTTTTAACCCTTACTGAGGAAGTTTTAAAAAGAGAAGATGGCCATCTGTTTGCTTCGTCTCCTCAGGTGAAAACAGAACGGGATTCTGAGCGCCTCTGGCAGGGATTGAAAGAGGATACAATGCAGGTAATAGGTACTGATAATTGTACATTTAACAGGGAACAGAAAGATTGCTGGGATGGGGATTTCAGAAAAATACCCAGGGGGATGCCCGGTTGCGAAACTATGTTTCCGATTATTTATACTCACGGATATCTGCAGCGCGGCTGGTCGCTAAACAGGGTGGTAAGAGCGACAAGCTATAATGCCGCCCGGATTCACGGGCTTTATCCAGACAAAGGGACGCTTGCTGTTGATACCGATGCTGATATTATTATTGTTGACCCCGAAAAGGCGAAACATGTTGTCCCCGGAGAACTTATAACAGATTGTGACTGGTCTCCCTATGACGGGATGAAGCTTTACGGGTTTCCCCGGTATACGATTTGCCGGGGCCGGCTGCTGGTGGATGAAGGGGAGGTCTGCAGCGGTATAGAGGGCCACGGCCGCCTGGTTCGCCGCAAAGCCGCCGGTGATATAGAGCTGTAAGAATACAGCCTCTGCAATTCATATATTACTAAAAAATCTCAGCCCCCAGAACCTTTCACGGTCATTCCGGCCCCAAACCGGGCAATGACGTGCTTCTATCGACTGTCATTCCCGCGAAAGCGGGAATCCAGCGGCGTTGACTTTACG
>JBKGYI010000103.1:0-5808 GCA_046546195.1 bacterium
TTTTCCTCCCGGACCAGGCGGACCAGTTCATCCAGGTAGTTTTGAGTCACTGTGTTTAGCTGATGCCCTGCCGGCAGTGGTACGGGGGGGTCGACGGCCCCGTTAGAACGTACTTTTATTTCGGAAGTTTCAGCCAGTATCCGGGTTTGATTTCGAAGCGAAACAAGTTTGAATGTAATCATCCGGTAACTGTTGGAGAGGATACCTGTTTTGGGCGGGCTTAACAGGACTAGTTTTCCCGCCTGATTTTCTTCCAGGCGGTAGCCGTTGTCCAGGTAATAGTTTGCGATTAACCCCCGGAAATCGCTTTCATCAAAATGGGGAGTTTCAACGGCTACCTCCGGTATTGTTCCACCGGAGGGAAAGATGTTTTTAGATGCGGTAGAACAACCGGCTGTAAAAGTTATTAAACAAGCTAAAAACAATATTGAAAAAATAGTTTCTATTTTCATATTTTCACTCCGTTAAATCCCAAAAGTTAAACCAAAGGAAATTTGTTCCAAATCATCATCAGTAATATTATAATCGTGATCAAAGATATTATCGTCGATAAATTTGTATTCCATGAAAATCGAAGTGCGGTGGTTGCTGCGCAGCGGCAGTCGCACCCCGCCGCCGCCCGTGAGTGCAGTTACAGATTCGGAATAGCTATTGCCGAAGTCTTCTTTGTATTTAATCCGGCCATATGTAACCCCGAGAAGGAGGTAGGGGATGACATAGGAGGGATATTCCAGCTTTATCTGGGTGGATAAAAAATATTTTATGTCGATTTCGAAATCAGAATAAGTAACAGAGTTATATTCATCATCCTTTCCCCCTAAAACAAGCTCTGTTTCCAAAGCGAAGACAGAATTAAACTGGTACCCGGTCTTTAAAGCTCCAATATTAGGGCTTGCTTTTTCTTCTCCCCAGTGGTAATAGTAGCTGTCGTCCCACTCGTCATAGTATTCAGAAAAAAAATCACCTTCGTATCTAAAAAACCCACTGCCGATTGAGAAATAAGGGCCAACTATTGAGGAAGCGGATTGTTGTTGGTATCTGCTGGAAATCGGCTGGCTGAGAGAGGCAGAGACAGGGCTTATTTTAAAGACAAGAAAAAATGCTGCCAGGATTGTTAATAAGATTTTTTTCATAAAAACTCCTCCTGCCCCTTAAATATTTCTATTGAAATTAGTATAGCCTATTTAATATCCATAGTGCAACCATCTATTCCCAAACCGTTGTTTTAGTTCCGCAAGCCGAAAAACATTCGCGTCACAAGGATTGAAAAAAACAGAAATTTGTAATATGTTTTGTAGTCCATTCTCCAAAGACCTTCATTGGTGGTTTTTTTGGCAATTTTGTGGCTTTGATATTTGTTTTGTGCGACATCGACTTTTGCTCGCGGCTTTTTTGATTTTGAAGCACTTATTTTTTTTGTTAAATGATGCTATAATAGCGGGCTTGTATTAAAAAAAGATAATGAAAAAGAAATTTACAGGAGGAAATGTAATGCAATTAACTATAGATGCTCAAAAAAGAGATGGAAAAGGTAAAAGTTTTAACACTCAGTTGCGCCACTCCGGTCAGGTGCCGGCGGTTATTTATGGGCGTGATGTTGAGGATACGCTGGACATATCTGTAAATACCCGGCAGATACGTTCCTTATTGAAACAGGGGGCGTTGAATAATGTGCTGGTCCAGCTTAATCTTGATTCAGAAAAAAAATCACGCAATGTTTTGATTAAAGCTGCTGAAATTCATCCCGTGAACAGCGAACTGCTGCATGTTGATTTTCACCAGGTAAGCCCCGGTGACCAGGTGCAGGTAAAAATTCCGATTAAACTTGTGGGAGAAGCTGTTGGTGTTGAGCGGGACGGGGGGATTGTTGACCAGCCGGTGCGGACGCTAAGGGTTAGCTGCCGGGCCGATAACATTCCCAAAGCGCTTGAAGTGGATATTACAGAGATGGAAATTGGAGATACGATAAGTGTTGAGGATATCCCTGTTGCCAGTGGTGTGGATGTACTGGCCAAAAGTGAGCGAACAGTAGCCAGTATTCAGCCGCCGGAAGAGTTTGACCTTACTGTTACCCCTGCTGCCGGTGTTGAAACGATTGAAGAGACTGTTGAGGAAGCGATGGAAAAAGCTGCTGAAGAGGGAGAAGAAGTTGAAGGCGAGGAACTCGAAGGAGAAGAAGCTGAAGGTGTAGAAGGTCAGCCGGAGGAACAGCCAGCCGGTTAATAAAGGAGTCCTGCAATGGCTCAGCTTGATGCGGTGATCGGTCTGGGTAATCCGGGCAGTCAATACCGTGATACTTACCATAATCTTGGGTTTGCTGCTGTCGATATTTTGTGCGAGGCTTACCGGGCCAAACTGCTATCCAGCCGGAACGGAGAGTTTTATAACCTTGAGACAGCGCCGGCGGATTATGCGGGCAAACCGGGGCGTTATGTGAATCGTTCGGGAGAAGTTCTACGGGGCTGGGTGGAAAGATTTGACCTTGACCCGGAAAAGATATTTGTGATTTACGATGATCTCGCTCTTGATGTTGGGAAAATTCGTTTGAGACCCTCAGGTAGCAGCGGTGGTCACAATGGTGTTCAGAATATTATTGACCGGCTTCACAGTGATAGTTTTCCCCGGCTGCGGATTGGGATTGGTCCCTGTCCGGCTGGTTTATCGAAAAAAAAATTTGTTCTCTCCAGGATAGCAGCTTCTGATGCTGAAATTTTTTCTAAAATTATTTATAAAATTCCAAAAATGTTGAAGGAAATCTCTGAAAACGGGATAAAAGAAGCGATGAACCGTTTTAATGGTGTTGATTACAGTGGGTGAACTGGATGAGGTGTTAGAAAAACTGGAGGCTGATAATCCGGGGCATGGGGTTAAGGAAGCGGTGGAGTTTTATGAAAATTCCAATCTCGATGAAGAACAGAGAAAAAACCTTGCTTATGGGATAGGTGTGGGTTATTTTAAAATTGGTAGTTATGATAAAACTTTGAGCTGGCTGGACAAAACAAATGACCCGCGCCGCTGGTTGCTGAGCGGCTATGCACTGCAGCAGATGGATGAATTTGAAGCAGCGGCTCGCGCTTTTTCTATAGCAGCGGAAAAAAATCCCGAGCAGCGTCTCGAGGCTAAGCTGCTTGAGGCTCAGGTGTTATTATTAGCAGAAAAAATAGATTCTGCGGCCGGGATTCTGGGAAAATTACTTGAGGAAGAGAATCTTTCCCGGCAGATGGAAAAAGAGGCGCTATTAACCAGGGCCCGGGCGGCGCTGGCTGGCGATAAACCCCGCCGGGCGCGGCCCTGGCTGGAAAAAGTTTTTGCTGCCGATTCAAAAAGTGAGTTCGCCATGGAAGCGGTCTTTTATTTGATTCAGGTGGAGGAAAAAGCCGGCCAGATTACAAAAGCTTTAGAATATGCCAGGTGGTTGAAAGAGAACGGCAGTGATGAAAACTGGCGGGGTGTCGCGTCGGAATATCTGCGGCGCTTACACGGTCACCGCCGCAACCAGAAAGGGGCGCTGAGGGATTATGATTTCTTATAAAAACAACCTTTTTATTGGGTTACTGTTGGTTTTTTTACTATTTGGTTGTGCTATGGAGGATAGTAGGGCTATTCCCCCCGATATTCGCAGTGTGGCTGTTTTTCCCTTTGAAAACAGAAGTGCGGAACCGGGCCTGGAAAATATGCTCACCGACGAAGTGATTCAGCAGTTTCTTGCCGACGGGCAGCTTAAAGTCGTTGATAGGGATGAGGCCGATGTCTATATTTTGGGGACGGTGCGTCAATATCGGAGGATTCCGCTTATCTACAGTGAAAATGATATAGTTCAGCAGTATAAGGTCCGCATTTCAGTGGATTTAAAATTAGTTGACCCGGAGACGGAGAAGGTTTTGCGGGAACAGCGCGATATTTACCGGGAGACAACATATTCTGATCAGCTTGCTCCGCTGGAAACAGAATACGATGCCCAGCAGCGGGTAATAATTCAACTATCCCGTGACGTGGTAACAACAACAGTAGAGGGCTGGCCTTATCTGAAAACTTAGCTGGAGAGGTTGATTTGATGGGTCTGGGAACTCCTTATGAGCAGTGGAAAAAAAAGGATTATAATCGGCTTCCGGCGGTGATATTTGCCTGTGGTCCGGAGGAAGCGTTGAAAACTGATTTTATTGAATTGATCACAAAAAAATACCCGGATAAAAATCGTGAGACAGTATCTATTTTTGCCGATGATTCAACTCCCGAAACATTGCTGAGAGAGCTCGAGTCGGGAGGTCTTTTTGTTAATAGTAAGCTGGTTGTTCTCAAGCGGCTGGAACAGAAAGAGGGTTCCGGAACACAGCTTGAGCGTTATCGTGAAGTGCTGGAAGAATATATAAAAAATCCCAACCCGAATAATATTCTCATACTTGAAGATATAGATCATCCTTACAAGCGGGGCCGAAAAGTAGGAATGTTTGCCCGGCTGGTCGCCGATAACGGCGGCTGGACTATTGTTTTCTGGGAGCCGTTTGCCAGTTCTATTCGCAATGAATTGCAGCAGCGATTTAGCGAGGCGGGGCTGAGCATTGATCCGGCTGCTCTGCAGCTTTTACTGGAAAAAACACAGGGGACACTGGCCCGGGCCAGGATGGAAACAGAAAAACTGATTCAACTTTCGGATGAGCGGGTTGATCTGGAAGATGTTAAAAAAATCACGGGCCGGGAAGCGGCCGGTGATCTTTATCAACAGTTCAAAGACAGCCTGTTATCGGGCAGCGTTTCTAATGTGATGCGCTCCCTGTCGGAGCTGGAAAGAAGCGGAGAAGCACCGGTTGCAATCTTTTTCGTCACATTTAATTTTTTGCATACACTGCGTACCCTGCGTCAATTGCTTAACAGGGGCGAAAAACTGCCGGCTGCCTTAAAAAAACTTGGAATCCCCGGGTCGGGGGGGATTGTTAAAAAATACAATCGCACCCTATCCCGTCTGAAGGGACAATTTCCCCGTAATTTTTACAGGAAATGTTATAAAATTTCCCGGGAAGTAAAATACAGCCAAAAACCGTTTAACCGGCGTTCGCTGGAACTTTTTTTGCTGGAAATGCTTCCCCGCCTGCAGATTTACTGAATGGCTTTTTGAACCTGTTTCTCAAGCCGTGATTTTAAGCGGGCCGCTTTGTTTTTATGGAATACGTTTTTGCTTACCGCGCGATCTATCAGAGTAATAGCTTTGGTCTTTAGTTCCTCAAGTTCCGCCGTTGATTTTTCCTCTTCAATGGCTTCAATAACCATTTTTCGGGCAGTTTTAATCTGACTCTTGATAGATTTATTGCGCTGCCGTGAACGTTCGTTTTGACGGACACGTTTTTTTGCAGATAATGAATCTGGCATAGTGACACCTCCTGAAATGAAAAAATTATTTTCCAGAATCGGGGGTTACAGTAGTTAGAGGTAACCTGTGAACAAATAATGATATACAAAAATCAAAAAAAATCAAGTTCCAGCCCGGCAAACCCAGAACATTCCAACGGGCATACCGGTCCCGAGCTCCGGTGAGCTGAGGAGCGGACGAGCGGAGGGCTTCGATGCGCGGGGAGCGTGGCGCGGGGAGCTTGGAGTAAAAGCAAATTCAAAGTTAATTGGCGGGGAGCGGGGGGCGTGGAGCGGGGAGTAAAAGCAAATTCAAAGTTAATTGACTGGAACCACGGATTAAGGCAACAGCATTTAATTATTGTTAAAATCAAAACCATAAAACCTTGAACACAAATCTTTGAACCATGAACCGGGTATAAAGCTCCCTGCTCCAAGCGCCCTGCTCCCCGCCAATCACACCGA
>JBKGYI010000104.1:0-5788 GCA_046546195.1 bacterium
AGTGCTGCCCTCTGGGTGAATAATTCATGATTCTCATGAATTATTCAGGTTAGATTTTTTTAAGTAAATTTAGCCAGGCACCAATAGTATATTTAAAAAAATGCTACCGCGAAAAAGATTGCAAAAAAATGAGAATCTATTATCATATTTTCGTAAGTTAGAAGTGATTTTCACAGGGCTTTAAAATTTTTTATGATATTTGCCGGTGGGGAATTCATAATTTCCATTGCTTGATGCGATATGGATTTATATTTTTTATTGTGAAGAGGGTTTGTTTTTTATTATGCGGGTGACAGGAGTGAGATGACAGTGCAATTTTTTTCTAAAAAAGAAAACGAAACCCGGCAGGCTATGTGTGATCACGCCGCTGCTGTAGGTGAAACATTAAAACTGTTCAAAAAAATGATGTTTGCTTTTTTTAACAGGGACGACGAATATCGGGATATTGCCTTTTCAATTCATCAGGCGGAACATCGTGCCGATGAGATTCGGCGTGATGTTGAGATAAAGATATTCGAGGGCGCGTTTATGCCCGTTTTTCGTGAAGATTATATTATGCTCGCCGAATTGACAGATGCCATAGCTGATCTGACAGAATACTGTTCGGATTTTGTCACACTTCAGAATCCTTTTATCCCTGAAGAACTGACCGGTGAATTTAAAGAATTGGTCGTGGAGACAACAGTTACCTTTCGTCCGCTTGAAGACTTAATAAAACCTGAAAACATGGATGACTCGCTCCGAGCCCATGAGCTGGTCGACAAAATAGAATCGTTTGAGCAGGCGGTTGATAAGCTGGAGTGGGATTTGATAAAAAAAATATTTAAGATGGATTCTTTGTCGCTGGCTCAGAAAATCCACCTGCGCGGGCTGATTAATCTTATTGCCGGGATTGCTGACAAGGTGGAGGACGCTTCGGATCGGATATTAATAATAATGGCGAAAAATAGTTAAAAGCAGGATTAAATGTCTAATCGTTCTAATTGCCTATACATACAAGTGTAATAACGGATGATATAAAATGGTTATAATTGATTTTGTAAAAATGTTCGGTGGCGCTTATCTCGGCTGGGGAATAGGTGCCAATGATGGGGCTAATATTATTGGCCCGCACGTTGGTTCTAATTTGCTCAGTTACCGCTTCTGTATCACTCTGCTGTGTGTTTTTATTATTCTTGGCTCTGTAATATCGGGCCAGGGAATGGTTGAGAATGTCGGAAAGATTATGCCCGATGTTGAAGTTCTTCAGCAGTATTCACCCTGGACTCTTGTTAATATTGCTGTCCTGGTTACTATTTCTGCCGCACTGGCGGTTAATATCGCCACCTATCTGGGGATACCCACTTCGACCTCACAGGGAGCAATAGGAGCTTTTTTTGGTTTTGCTATAGTTCTGGGGATTCAGGAAAATATGATTGCCGAAATACCGCCCTGGGAAGTTTTCGGGAAGATGCTGGGTAGCTGGATAATAAGTCCTTTTCTTGCTGCTCTGCTTGGTTTTATAATTCAGAAATGGGGCAGTAAATTATTTACCAGGCTGGTTACCAACGAGCGGATCTTTAACAGGATAATTGTGGCGCTGCTTGTTTTTGCCGGTGCTTACGGCGCTTATATACTTGGCGCAACGCATGCGGGGATAGCAGTTGCTCCTTTTTATGTGGCCGGAGTGTTTAAGGGCTGGCTGGGGATAGAGCCGGCTACCTGGGCTGTAACAGTTGGCGGGTTATCGATTGCTCTTGGTTCGCTCACCTATTCAAAAAATGTAATTTATAGCGTGGGAACAAAAATAACCACCCTGGACCCGTTTTCTGCTTTTAGTACCGTTGTAGCAATGTCTATTTGTTTAAATGTGTTTAAGGAATTTGGTGTTCCCGTTTCATCTTCACAGGCAATAGTGGGAGCCGTTACCGGGGTTGGTTTGACACGGGGTACTCAGGCTGTTTCTTTTTCCACCCTCCGCAAGATAGCTATTGGCTGGATAGCTACCCCTGTTTTTCCAGCTATAGTTACGGGTTTGGTGTATGCGTTGATTACTGCCCTGTTTTACGCCGCCTGACCGGTTTTTTCCCCCGGAAATATATTTTCGCTGAAAACTGTTATAATTGTTCGTGGCAGGCTTTAACCGGGGGTTAATATTTTCGGGTTTGTTAAAAAAATTATATAAAATGACCCTTAATCGACAGACAGCCTGCTAACAATTAAAGCCGGTTATTATTGACCGGTGGCTGCATTTCTTTGCGCCAATTTTTTACAGGAGGAAATAAAATGAACAGTTTGAAAACAACACTATTACTGACTGCGTTGACGGTTATGTTTATGGTTTTCGGTCATATTCTGGCCGGACAGGGGGGAATGCTAATTGCTCTTGTCTTTGCGGCCGGGTTAAATTTTGGACTCTACTGGTACAGTGACAAAATTGTTCTGGCTCGTTACGGTGCCCGGGAAATTGGTGAACAGGATGCACCTTCTTTGCACCGGGTGGTTAATAATTTATCCGAAAAAGCCAACATTCCTAAACCTAAGGTCTACAGGATCCCGAATAATTCCCCGAACGCTTTTGCGACCGGACGTAATCCCGCTCATGCAGCGGTAGCGGTGACCGACGGGTTGCTTGAAATAATGGATGAGGAGGAGTTAGAAGGAGTACTGGCCCACGAGATAAGCCATATTATTAATCGTGATACTCTAATCAGTGTTATTGCGGCTACGCTGGCCGGAGCGATAGCTTTTCTGGCGACAATGGCTCGCTGGGGGGCTTTGCTTGGTGGTGGAAGTGGAGGCCGTCGCAATAATATTTTTGTGGTACTCATTATGTCTATAGTGGCTCCGCTTGCTGCGACAGTTATTCAGCTTGCTATTTCGCGCAGCCGTGAATTTAAAGCGGATCAATGGGCGGCAAAGCTTACCGGCCGGCCGCTGGCTCTTGCTTCGGCGCTCAAAAGATTAGAGCATTCGGTTGCCCGGCGTCCTATGCAGTCGGGCAGCCCTCAAACCGCTCATCTGTTTATTGTTAATCCTTTTAGTGCTCAGAAGATAGCCTCATTGTTCAGCACCCATCCCTCCGTGGAAGACAGGGTAAAAGCACTGGAAAAAATGGTGGGCAGGCAGTAAACCAGAGCATAAGGTCAGGGGAGCTTGCGAAGCTTATAAATAAAACGAAAGCACGGCGGGGTCCTTGACTGTTTTTGCACTATTTACAATAATCTTGCTGTAGAGGCCTGCGCAACAGATCAGGAGCTTAGTTTATTCGGATGTGAGCATTTATGACACTTGCTATTTATCCCGGTAGTTTTGATCCGATTACCAATGGGCATGTTGATCTGATTAACCGTGCCCGGAGAATTTTTGAGCGGGTTGAAGTGGCGGTTGCTGATAATATGGAAAAAAGGTCTCTGTTGACCGTGCAGGAACGAATAGAGTTAATCGAAAAAGTTATTGGTGACTGGGATGCCGTGGCTGTCAACTATTTCGAGGGACTGCTTGTTGATTTTGTTCGCCGCCGCCGGGCCAATGTGATAATACGCGGGCTGCGAGCTGTTTCCGATTTTGAATATGAATTTCAGATGTCAATGATGAATAAAAGGTTGGCTGGAGAGATTGAGACGGTCTACATGATGACCGGTGAGGATCATAGTTTTGTCAGCAGTTCAACTGTAAAGGAAGTGGCCCGTCTTGGCGGTGATATTAGCAGTGTGGTTCCGGAGCCGGTGGAGAAAATGCTAAAACAAAAATTCAAATAAAATATCTGAAAGGGGCAGTTTGCAATGAGTTTTGTGGGTCAGATTAAGGAAAAAGCAAAAAAAACCAGCGGGCGCTTGATTTTGCCGGAGGGTGATGATTCGCGCATGGTTGAAGCCGCCCGCCAGATAGCCGCCGAAGGGCTGGCGGAAGAGATATTTATATTGAACTGTAAAGAAAATTTCAGCGAAGCGCAGATAAATGTGCTTGATCCGGCGCAGGATAAGGATTGCGAAGAACTGGCCCATCGTCTGGCAAATAATGTTGATGATATTTCACTTTCGGAAGCGGAAAAAATGGTAAAAACTCCTCTTTATTATGCAGCAGGACTGATAGCCATGAATCGGGTCGACGCTATGGTTGCCGGAGCCAAAAATTCAACGGCCGATGTATTACGCTCCGCACTGAGATTGATTGGTGTTCGTGAGGGCTCGTCGGTTGTTTCCAGCAGTTTTTTGATGGAGCTTGCGGACAGATCGTTTGGCCAGGACGGTAAACTGCTTTTTACGGATCCCGGGGTGGTTCCCGACCCGACAGCGGACCAGCTTGCTGATATGGCAGCGGATGCTGTTGGATTATATGAAAACTTAATCGATGCTGGAGAACCCCGGGTCGCTTTTCTTTCCTTTTCCACTAAAGGTAGTGCCGACCACCCCTTTGTTGATAAAATGCGTAACGCCGCAAAACGGTTTAAAACTAAAAACCCCGCTGTTATTTCGGATGGTGAGCTGCAGGCTGATACTGCGCTTGTTCCCGCCGTGGCGGAAAGAAAAGCTCCGGACAGTAAAGTGGGCGGAGCAGCTAATATACTTGTTTTTCCGGATCTTAATGCTGCAAATATTGGCTATAAACTTGTTCAGCGTCTTGCGGGGGCCGGAGCTTACGGCCCGCTTTTGCAGGGATTGGCCGGAGCCGTCAATGATTTAAGCCGGGGTTGCAGCGTGGATGATATAGTGACGGTAAGCGCAATTACAGTGGTTCAGGGGACCGGATAACCAGAATATTTTTAAGTATAATATCAATCCGGTTGCCTGTTTTATTCCATCCTGTATCCTTGACGGTGGCGGGGGTGGGAGATATAATATTTGTTTTGTATATCATTAGTATGTGGAGAATTTTAAGTTGATAATTAATATAGAATCTTTGTTAAAAAAGCCGGGAAAAGAGTATCATATTGAGCAGGTCTATGATGCTGGTGAATATGATCTTGATATTCCACGAGCTCGCCGTGATTCTCCTCTTGAGGTTGATATTGAACTTTATCACGCCGGCAATGGTATTATTCGTTTGCGCGGCAGATATAAAATTGCTCTTGAGATCGATTGCGGCCGCTGTTTAAAGCCGATAGAGGAAAGACGTGATAAAGAGGTCAAAGGTGTTTTTGTACCCTCTGATTACGGAGAAGAAGTGGATATTGAAGAAGGAGAATACAGGACCGGGTATGCGGATAATGAAGTCTCGCTCTGGGATCTTATTCGTCAGGATATAATTGTTACAATCCCTATGCAGCCGCTTT
This sequence comes from bacterium, assembly GCA_046546195.1. GTDB lineage: Bacteria > T1Sed10-126 > T1Sed10-126 > T1Sed10-126 > T1Sed10-126 > CAYTSZ01. The sequence continues at coordinate 5,255 of JBKGYI010000104.1, forward strand.
GCAGCGAGGACTGTAAAGGGCTGTGTCCGGTCTGCGGCCAGGATTTAAATGAAAAAGACTGTGGTCATGAACCGGATACTTCGGATCCGCGACTCGCGGCTTTGAAAGAGATCAAGATAGAAGAGAAAGAAGATTAATAGATAAGTTGAGAACTGGAGGAATTTAAGATGGCTGTTCCAAAACAGAGAACTTCCGGGTCAAAACGGCGGAGCCGGTTTGCCCGGTGGAAGAAGATGGAGAAACCCAATCTTAATAAGTGTGGTAACTGCGGCAGTTCCAAGCGGCCGCATCGCGTGTGCATGGAATGTGGTTTTTATAAAGGCCGCCAGGTAATTGATGTTGGCTAACTGGTTTGATGAGGAAGACATCTCACATGCATGAAAATAATGTTGTCGTAGATATTATGGGGGGGGATGATGCCCCGGAGTCGATTCTGGAGGGGGGTCGTCAGTCGCTGATTGAAGAAGATTTTCATCTTTTGCTGGCCGGGCCGCCGGATCTGATTGAATCCACCCTGGGAGATAGTGCTAAATA
>JBKGYI010000105.1:0-5772 GCA_046546195.1 bacterium
GGGGGGACGGGTAAAACTACTGTGGCTCTTAATCTGGCCCTTTCCGTTGAGAATACGCAGCTTCTTGACTGTGATGTTGAGGAACCAAACTGTCACCTGTTTCTTGATCTTAAGCTGGCCAGGATAGCTGATGTGACGGCAACCACACCGGTGATAGATCAGGATCGCTGTAATCTCTGCGGAGAGTGTGCCCGCCAGTGCCGGTTTAATGCTCTCGTGCAGCTTCCGGGTTTTATTGCTGTTCAGAAAGAACTGTGTCATTCCTGCGGTTTATGCAGCCTTGTCTGTCCCCGGGAGGCTATATCGGAAGAGCAAAGAGTTATTGGAACGGTGGACAAAGGTGAGGGGGAGATAAACTTTTACCGCGGAAATTTAAACAGCGGGGAGGCCCTGGCTTCGCTGGTTATAGAAAAAGTAAAGGAAAACATGGCTTGCGATATGATTAATATTATTGATGCCCCGCCGGGCTGCAACTGCGCCTCTGTGAGCGCAGTTTCCGGACTGGATTACTGTGTGCTGGTGACCGAGCCGACTCCTTTTGGCCTCCATGACCTTGAGCGTTCGATTGAAATGTTAAAGGACCTGAAAGTGCCCGGGGGAGTCGTGGTCAACAGAAGTGAAAAAGAACCTGACCGGGAAATACTTCAACTCTGCAGAGAAAATAACCTGCCGCTGCTCATGGAAATTCCGTTCAAACGAAAGATAGCGTCCGCTTATTCGACCGGGAAGCCGATAGTTAAAGTATTCCCTGAATATAAGAAAATTTTTCAAGATATTTTCAATCAAATAAAAGGGGTGATTTAAATGTTGAAAGTCGGAATTATAAGATGTCGGCAAACCGAAGATTTATGTCCGGGAAATACTGATTTTAAGGTGGCTAAAAATGGCAAGTGTGCTTTCGAGGAGACCGGTCCGGTGGAGATAGTGGGTTTTCTCTCCTGTGGTGGCTGTCCCGGTAAAAAAGTGCCTTTGAGAGCACAGATGATGGTGGATAAAGGTGCGGAAATAATAGCTTTTGGCTCCTGCATGGGAAATGGAAATCCCATCGACTATTCCTGCCCTCATTTTGACAAAATAAAAAGCTTAACACGGCAGAAACTGGATTCTGAAATACAAATATTTGATTGGACACATTGAGGTAAAATCATGAAAGAGATTGTTGTTATCAGCGGCAAGGGCGGCACCGGAAAGACCACCCTCTGTGCAGCTCTGGCAAATATTGCCGGTTTTTCAAAAAAGGTTGTCCTCGCGGACTGTGATGTTGATGCCAGCAATCTTCCGGTTTTGCTTGACCCGGAGGTAAAAAAACAGGAGGACTGTATAGCTTCAGCGCGAGCGGTTAAGACCGCTGAATGTTTAGAATGCGGGCGCTGCAGCGAGGTATGCCGGTTTAATGCAATCAGTCCCCGCGGTATTGTTGACGATATAAAATGCGAGGGCTGTGGAAGCTGCGTCTATGTCTGCCCGGACAACGTTCTGGAACTGCAGGAGGAAATAACCGGCACCATCTTTACCTCCGAAACAAGACTGGGTCCGCTTGTTCACGCCGAACTCAAGCGCGGGGAGGAAGCAAGCGGGAAACTGGTCATTAAGATAAAAGAGCTGCTAAAAACTTACAGTGACAGTTATGATTTGGCTTTCATCGACGGTTCGCCGGGAACCGGCTGTCCGGTCATCGCTTCCCTGCGGGGAGCGGATATTGCCTTTGTTGTAACCGAACCGACAGTTTCCGGTCTTCATGATTTGAAGCGTGTTTTAGAAGTGGCCGACAGTCTTGGGGTCCCCGCCCATGTCTGTGTGAATAAAGCCGATATAAACGAACAGATGTGTCAGAAGATAAAAAGTTACTGTGAAAACAATGGCTACCCTTTTATCGGCAGGCTGCCCTATGATGAATCTGTGATCGAAGCCCTGAAAAAACGACGCACTATTGTAGAAAACAACAATGAAGTATTAACAGAAAAAATGCAGCAAATTTTAAATAAACTACTGGGGTCGTAAGGGTAGTTAAAATCAAAATCAACGGCTGGAATCACTAATTTCACGGATTACACCAATAAGTCGACAAGGGGGAGCGGGTGACTGGGTGAAACGGTTGTTGCAGCAAAGTAACTGTATCTTATTTACTCATTCTCAACAGCCCTCCGGGCTGTTTCCGAGGTAAGCAAAACTCAAATCAGGCCCATCCAGGGCCTTGAGGTTTGCTTAATACCGTAAATAATAGACAGTTACTTTTATTGTTTTGCCTTTTATGTGGGAGACATAATTTTTGTGGAATATTCTTAGACCCACTCCGAAAAGTCATTCCGGCGAAAGCCAGAATCCAGACGAAGGTCTTAAAACACTGGATTGCCGGGTCAAGCCCGGCAATGACGAAGCGTTATGGATTCTTCTCGGAGAGAGTTTACTTAACTTTTATTGAAGCAGGGAGAGTTGTTATTATGATAAAAAACGAGCTGCTGGATTCTGTAAAAGAGGAACTGGAAGGGCGCACAGTGGAGGATCTGCGGATTGGATTTGGTTACACCGGCGCCTGGCTGGAAGGCGGCGCTGCGGGAGTATCTTTTTCTTTTCGCCGCCAGGCGGAACATTACTGCCAGTTGAAGGCTGATTCCGGCAGTCTGCATCACAAAGATGCCCTGCAACTGGCCCGGTTTGCCCTGCGGCCCCATACTGTTGATTCGGTCGTCGGTATGGCGGTTATAAACGCTGCCCTCGCCGGGGCTATAGAAGCCGATTCTGATATTGAGGGGGACGTGATGAAATATATAAAATTAAATCCCGGTGAAAAATGGGGGATGGTCGGTAACTTCTGCCCGCTGGTTCCCCGGCTTGAAAAAGAGGTCGATCTTTATGTTTTTGAACGGGAGATCAATGATAAGTATCTTTATCCCGACTGGGCGGCAGAGCAGTATCTTCCGCAGATGGATGTCGTGATTTTGTCCGGGACAACTGTTACCAATAATACTTTTGACCGCCTGGTTTCCCTGTGTGAAAAGGCCCGCGAGGTTGTTTTGCTCGGTCCTTCCACGCCGCTGGCTCCCGAAGTCATGTCTGAAAAAGGAGTCACCCTGCTGAGCGGCACGGTAATTGAGGAACCTGAGAAAGCGATGACAATGGTCAGCCAGGCCGGGGGCACACGAACTCTGCTTGAAGTTTCCAGAAAGGTGAATCTCGTCCTGAAATGAAAATACAGGTTCTCTACGATAATGACTCTTTACCAGGTTTTAAATCCGGCTGGGGCTTTTCCTGTTATCTGCCAGAATTAAAACTGCTGTTTGATACCGGCTGGGATCCCCGGCGGCTTTTGCATAACATGAATAAATTTGAGATTTCAACAACTGATATAGAAAAAGTTTTTCTCTCCCATTCCCACTGGGATCACACCGGTGGACTGCCGGCGATTCTTGAGCCTCATATGGAAGTTATTGTTCCCGCTTCTTTTTCAGAACACATGAAAGAAGAGATAAAAAAGGCAGCATCGCTGTTAGAAATAAACCAGAAACAGCAAATCGAGCCGGGAATCCATACGAGCGGGGAGCTGGGTCGAAAGGTTAAAGAGCAGGCCCTTGCGGTTGAAACCGAGAAGGGGCTGCTTGTTATTACCGGCTGCGCGCATCCGGGCGTGGGGAAAATTCTGAAAACATTTGAACCAGCCGGAAAAATAGGGGCCCTGGTTGGAGGTTTACATGGTTTTAATAACTACCCGTTGCTGAAAAATATGCAGCTAATTGCGGCCACTCACTGCACGAAACACAAGGATGAAATAGCCCAAAAATATCCGGATAAATTTAAATCCTGCCGGGCCGGCGATCAAATCTTTTTTTAAGCCAACTCAGTTATAAGAGCGATCAACCATGAAAAATAAAACTGCGGCAAAACCAGCAAGCTGGGGAACAATAATTGTTCTATCACTGGCTCATTTTTGCCATGATATCTACACCAGTTTTCTTTCCCCGCTGCTACCATTGCTGATTGAAAAATTTGCTTTAACTTATACCATGGCCGGTTTTCTATCGGTTGTATTGCGTATCCCATCCCTTTTTAATCCCCTTATCGGTTCACTGGCTGAACGTGCAAATTTGAAGTGGTTTGTGATTTTAAGTCCCTCTGTTTCTGCGGTTGCGATGTGCTTGCTTGGAGTAGCCCCCGGATATTCCGCGGTAATCATCTTACTGCTGATTACCGGTCTGTCCTCGTCGGCTTTTCATGTCCCCCTGCCTCTTTTGCTTGCCAGAATGGCGTCTCGCAAAATGGGAACTGCGATGAGCCTGTTTCAAATTGGCGGGGAATTTTCCAGAACCGCCGGACCGTTGCTGGTAGCGGCAGCGGTATCCCGCTGGGGGCTGGAAGGTATTTTTCGTTTAATTCCGCTCGGAATCGGGATGTCTGTGTTTTTATACCTGTCATTAAAAGACACCTCAGAGACTTCAGAAGTCACGCGGGCCACTAAAAATCCGATAATCAGGACAATGGTTGAACATTGGAAAACATTTGCCGCTATTTCCGGTGTGCTTTTAACCAAGGCTTTTATTGCCTCTGTTTTAGTTGCTTATCTGCCAACTTATATGACCCGGGTCAAAAGCAGCTCGATTTTCTGGGCCGGGGCTTCGCCTTCCGTGGTCCAGGCCGCTGCGATACTGGGGGTTATAATAACCGGCTATTTTTCTGATAAAATCGGGCGAAGAAAAATTCTTTTTATTCTCACGACCGCCGCACCTTTTTTTATGTTCGTATTTTTATTTTCACCGGCTTCTTTTTTTATTCCGGCCCTGATTCTGGTCGGCCTGTTCGCTTTTACCAGCACCCCTGTAATACTGGCCCTGGTTCAGGAATTGAAAACTGATTTTCCTTCGATAGCAAACGGAATATATATGACAATAAATCTTGTTCTGAGTTCATCGGTGGTCCTGTTTGTTGGTAAATTATCGGATTACGTTGGCCTGGAAAACGCTTTTTTATATAGCGGTTTATTATCTTTAATCGGAGTTCCGCTGTTATTTTCACTGCCGAAACTTTGATAATAAAACTGTTCCGCGGAGCAGCAATAAATATTATCTCAAGCGGGATTTATAGACGGCCAACTCGAGCCTGTTTTTTACTTTCGCGACCCAGAAAATGAAGTTATAATGAATATATATTCACTCGCGCAATATAAAAAGTTTTGCTTAAAAATGGAGGTTTTAATATGCCCTGGGTAAATACGGGAAAATGCGTGGGCTGCGGGCAGTGTGTTAGCGCCTGTCCGGAAGGTGCTATTGAGATGAACGACGGAGTTGCCAAAATTGATATGAAATCCTGCCGCAGGTTCCAGTGTGGCAAATGTATTAAAGTTTGCCCCACCAACGCTATCAAATCAGGATTCAGGAGAAAATAAAAATTTATAAGGGGCGAGTTTGTGATGATTGATTTAAGTATAAACGAAGAGCAGCTTGAGCGAACTGTAAAGCGGGCCCGGGAAAGAGATATTATTGTTCCCACCCTGGAGCAGCAGAAAAACCCGGAATTGATTCCCGGAAAAATAAAAGATGAGCTCAGAGGAATCGGGTTGTGGGATGTTACCCCCCGCAATCTGTTTCGCATAAGCTGGAAAAACGAACCGGTTGAGGCAGGGGGGATGCACGGCGGGGTAAACTATGTAGAAATTCCGTCCGAACTTACCGGTGTGGATGCTCGAATTATAGCACTGGTCGGTAAATGGATGCCTACCGGTTCCCATAAAGTGGGAGCCACTTTTGGCTGCCTGGTTCCCCGGCTGGTAACCGGGCAGTT